>JAIOQI010000036.1 GCA_021413445.1 Alphaproteobacteria bacterium
ATCCTTCTTTCTTCAAGCGCCCCTCCCCTCCGCCCTCTCCCGCAACGGGAGAGGGCAAGGAGCGGGGTAGTATTACTCCACGATCTGCGAAACGACGCCTGCACCAACGGTGCGGCCACCCTCGCGGATAGCGAAACGCAGACCTTTATCCATAGCGACCGGGCAGATGAGCTCGATATCCATGGTGATGTTATCACCAGGCATCACCATCTCAACGCCAGCCGGCAGCTGAACAACACCCGTCACGTCCGTCGTGCGGAAGTAGAACTGCGGACGATAGTTGGTGAAGAACGGGGTATGGCGGCCACCTTCGTCTTTGGTCAGAACGTAAGCTTCTGCCTTGAACTTGGTATGCGGCTTGATGGAGCCCGGAGCAGCCAGAACCTGGCCACGTTCGATTTCTTCGCGCTTGGTGCCGCGCAGCAGTGCGCCGATGTTGTCGCCAGCCTGGCCCTGATCGAGCAGCTTGCGGAACATTTCAACGCCGGTAACGACGGTCTTGATGGTCGGGCGGATACCGACGATTTCGACTTCTTCACCAACTTTGATAATGCCTTGCTCAACGCGACCGGTCACAACCGTGCCACGGCCAGAGATGGAGAACACGTCTTCCACGGGCATCAGGAAGGGTTTGTCAATAACGCGGGCAGGAGTCGGGATGAATTCGTCAACCGCTTTCATCAGCGCGAGAATAGCTTCTTTGCCCAGCTTCTCGTTCTTGCCTTCGAGGGCGCAAAGAGCGGAACCTCTGATGAAGGGGATCGTGTCTCCAGGGAACTTGTACTTCGTGAGCAGTTCACGGACTTCCATTTCAACGAGATCGAGCAGTTCTGCGTCATCAACCATGTCGCATTTGTTCAGGAACACGACGATCGCGGGAACGCCGACCTGACGGGCGAGCAGGATGTGCTCGCGGGTCTGCGGCATCGGGCCGTCAGCTGCGGAAACAACGAGGATCGCGCCATCCATCTGCGCCGCGCCGGTGATCATGTTCTTCACATAGTCAGCGTGGCCGGGGCAGTCAACGTGCGCATAGTGACGCGCATCGGTTTCATACTCAACGTGAGCGGTGGAGATGGTGATACCACGCGCGCGCTCTTCCGGAGTTTTGTCAATTTGGTCATAGGCCGTATAGCTTGCCTGACCCTTTTCCGCAAGAATCTTGGTGATTGCAGCCGTCAAGCTGGTTTTGCCATGGTCAACGTGACCGATGGTGCCAATGTTAACGTGCGGTTTGTTTCTCTCAAATTTACCTTTTGCCATTTTCTTTCTCTTCCTTCTTTAGTTAGTTAAGTTAATTTCTGTTGGTTATGCGAGTTTGGCCTTCACTTCATCAGCGACAGCCTGTGGTACCTGGGCGTAGTGATGAAACTCCATGCTGTACTGGGCGCGGCCCTGACTCATGGAGCGAAGCGTGTTGATATAGCCGAACATATTGGCCAGCGGGACCATGGCGTCGATCACGCGCGCGTTGCCGCGGCTGTCCATGCCTTCTACCTGGCCACGACGGCTGTTCAGGTCGCCGATGACGTCGCCCATATAATCTTCAGGCGTGACGACTTCCACTTTCATGACCGGCTCCAGAAGCACGGGTTTGCACTTTGGAATACCTTCGCGGAAAGCGGCGCGTGCGGCGATTTCGAACGCGAGAGCGGACGAGTCCACATCGTGGTAAGCGCCATCATACAAGACGGCCTTGAAATCGATGCAAGGGAAGCCCGCGATCACGCCGGTATCTTTCTGGCCTTCCATGCCCTTTTCAACGCCGGGAATAAACTCTTTCGGCACGGAGCCACCGGTGATGTCGGATTCGAAGATAAACCCTGACCCAGGCTCGCCGGGTTCGAAGCGGATGATGACACGGGCAAACTGACCCGAACCGCCGGACTGCTTCTTGTGGGTGTAATCGATTTCGCCGATTTTGGTGATGGTTTCGCGGTAAGCCACCTGCGGCGCGCCGATGTTCGCTTCAACCTTGAACTCGCGCTTCATGCGGTCAACGATGATGTCGAGGTGCAACTCGCCCATGCCTTTAATGATGGTCTGGCCGCTTTCGTGATCGACAGCGACGCGGAGAGAGGGATCTTCAGCCGCCAGGCGGTGCAGGGCAACGCCCATTTTCTCCTGATCGGCTTTGGACTTCGGCTCAACCGCAATCATGATAACCGGCTCGGGGAAAACCATTCTTTCAAGAATGATTTGCTTGTCCGGATCGCAAAGGGTGTCGCCGGTCGTGGTATCTTTCAATCCCACCAGAGCAACGATGTCGCCGGCGCCCGCGGATTTAATGTCTTCGCGGTTGTTGGCATGCATCAGCAGCATGCGGCCGACGCGCTCTCTTTTGTCCTTCACGGAGTTGACCACATAAGAACCGCTCTCCAAGGTGCCGGAATAGATGCGCACGAAGGTCAGGGAACCGACAAAGGGGTCGTTCATGATCTTGAAGGCAAGACCGGCAAACGGCTCTTTCTCGTCAGGCAGGCGGGTCATCACCTCATCTTCTGAATCAGGCTTGGTGCCTTTGACGGCGCCGATATCGAGAGGGGACGGCAGGTAATCAACCACCGCGTCGAGCAGGGTTTGAACGCCCTTGTTCTTGAAAGCCGCGCCGCAAAGGATCGGCACGAACTTGTAGGTAATGGTGCCCTTGCGGATGCACTTCTTGAGGGTAGCGATATCCGGCTCCTTGCCATCCAGATAATCAGCCATAGCCTTGTCATCCATATCGACGGCGAGCTCAATCATCTTGGTGCGGTATTCTTTGGCTTTTTCCAGCATATCGGCGGGAATGTCCATCTCGGTGAATTCAGCGCCGAGGGACTCGTCTTTCCAGACGATCGCCTTCATTTTCAGGAGATCGACAAGCCCGATGTGCTCGGACTCGGTGCCGATCGGCAATTGCGTGACCAGCGGAACCGCGCCCAGGCGGTCGATAATCATATCCACGGTACGATAGAAGTTCGCGCCGATACGGTCCATTTTATTGACGAAGCAGATGCGCGGAACATGGTACTTGTCCGCCTGGCGCCAAACGGTCTCCGACTGCGGCTCAACGCCGGCAACGGAATCGAATACGGTGACAGCGCCGTCGAGGACGCGCAGCGAGCGCTCCACTTCGATCGTGAAATCGACGTGGCCAGGGGTGTCGATGATGTTGATGCGGTGGTCCTTCCAGTAGCAGGTCGTCGCGGCGGAAGTAATGGTGATCCCGCGCTCCTGCTCCTGCTCCATCCAGTCCATCGTCGCCGCGCCGTCGTGCACTTCGCCGATTTTATGCGACTTGCCGGTGTAGTACAGGACCCGTTCGGTCGTGGTCGTCTTGCCGGCATCAATGTGCGCCATGATGCCGATGTTGCGGTAACGATCCAGAGGAATTTTTCTAACTTCAGCCATGTTGTCTTACAATCCTTAAATATTTACCAGCGGAAATGGGCAAAAGCCTTGTTCGCTTCAGCCATCTTGTGTGTTTCTTCGCGTTTCTTGACCGCAGTGCCGCGCTCATTGTGCGCATCCATCAGCTCTCCGGCAAGTTTCTGTTCCATCGTCTTTTCGGAACGCTTCTCGGCAGCTTCTTTCAGCCAGCGCATGGCGACAGCCTGGGCGCGCACGGGGCGCACTTCGGTAGGAACCTGATAGGTCGCGCCGCCAACCCGGCGGGACTTCACTTCAACCGCGGGCTTCAGCTTGTCGAGCGCTTCCTGAAAGAAAACGACCGGATCAGCTTTGGCTTTGGCGGCGATGATCTCCAGGGCGCCGTAAACAATTCTCTCGGCAACAGACTTCTTGCCGGATTCCATGATGCAGTTCATGAACTTTGCCAAAACCAGGTTGTGGAACTTGGGATCCGGCAGAATTTCGCGTTTTTTAGCTGCGTGACGACGTGACATTTATTAAACCCTCTTACTTACTTCGGCTTCTTCGCGCCATAATGGGAGCGAGACTGTTTACGTTTATCAACGCCCTGCGTATCGAGAGCGCCACGGATGATTTTATAACGAACACCCGGCAAATCTTTCACACGGCCGCCACGCACGAGAACAACCGAGTGTTCCTGCAGGTTATGGCCGATACCGGGAATGTAGCAGGTAGCCTCGCGGCCGTTCGTCATGCGCACACGGGCAACCTTACGCAAAGCCGAGTTAGGCTTCTTCGGGGTCGTGGTATATACACGCAAACAAACGCCGCGCTTCTGAGGATTGCCCTGAAGGTCAGCGTTTTTCTTTCTGGCGACCTGCGGCGTACGGCCTTTGCGTACAAGTTGGTTATAGGTTGGCATCAAATCTACCTTCTCTTTTGTTGTAACAATTCAACAATTTCGTCCCGCATGGCTTGCATGCAAAACATAATTTATCTTTTGTCTGGAGGATGGATCGGAGAAAAACAAAACCCGTCAGCGTTTCAAGTGTACGCGACAGGCTCCTGACTATTGTCAGCCCGCTTCCACTTTTCCCGCGGAAGCATCGGTTAAAACGGGACTGCGTCTAGACAAAATCATCTACCACCAGTCCATCCTTAGAGCGTGGGCAAAATATCATAAACACAGGTATGGTCAAGCATTATTAATGACTTCGGGAGATTTTTTTCAATTTAGCGATTATTGGGGGTCAAAAAATGAAGAATATTACGTTTATTGCCAAGATTAGGTGTTAATATTTAACATAATATACTAACATCCACACTGCAACTTTAAAATATAATAGCTCGATTCTCTCTGTAAAACCCCCGAAGTCTCTTAACTGTTTTTATTAACCATTTTATTGTATATTCATGGTTCATCTGGTCTTGCGTATATATATTAGGAATCGCCACTCAAGATAATTACATAATGGCAAACAAAGATAGGGGCTTTTTAGATGGCATCACCGCTCGACGATAATCCTTCCAATAACCCGCTCATCAATCCCCCGGCCCTGCCGCAGGGCGCGCCGGCGCTGGATGCGATCAAGACCGAGCATTTCCTGCCCGCCCTGAAAGAGGCCATTGCCGTGGCAAAAGGCGAGATTGAAGAGATCAAGAAGAATCCCGCCGCCCCTACTTTCAACAACACCATCGAAGCGATTGAGTTCTCCGGCCATGCCCTGAGCCGCGTTGCTGCCGTATTCAGCACCATTTCCGGCGCCAACAGCAATGACGCCATCCGCGACATGGAGGCGGAATTTGAAGTTGAATGCGTCAAATTCAGCAACGACATGATGATGGATGCTGCGCTGTTCACCCGGGTCAAGGCTATCCATGACGCCCGCGCCACCCTGCAACTGACGCCTGAACAAAAAATGCTGCTCGAAAAAACCTACAAGGATTTTGTCCGCAGCGGCGCCCTGCTGAACGACGCCGACAAGCAGCAACTGCGCGACATCAAGGAAAAACTGTCCGAGCTCGGCACGAAATTCGAAAACAACACCGTTAACGCCACCAAAGCCTATAAAAAGGTCATTGATGACGAAAAAGACCTGGCCGGCGTCCCCGAGCGCGCCAGGAACAGCTATAAACAGGCTGCCGAAGAGGAAGGCCTAACCGGCAAATGGCTCATCAAGCTGTCGCCACCGCCCATCGACATCGCCGAATATTGCGAAAACCGCGCCCTGCGCGAGGAAATCTTCCGCGCCCGCTCCGGCATCGCCTACAAGGGCCAGTATGATAACAGCCCTGTTGTTCTGGAGATCGTGAAGCTGCGCCAGCGGGCCGCCGAGCTTCTGGGCTACGCCAATCACGCCGCCTTCGTACTGGACGAGCGCATGGCGAAGACGCCGGAAGCGGTCATGGAGTTTCTGGAGAAGAACGCCAAAGCCTACCGCCCGGCGGCCGAGAAGTTCCTGCAACAGATCAAGGATTTTGCCCTACAGACGGACGGCCTCGCCGATCTCAAGCCCTGGGACATGGCCCTTTACTGGCGCAAACTGCAGGAAAAAACCTTCGCTCTCGACATGGAGGAGCTGCGCCCCTATTTCGACCTCGAGAAAGTCCTCGAAGGCGTCCGCATCCACGCCGAGAAGCTTTTTAACATCAACCTGACGGAAACCAGCGGCAAATATCCCGTCTATCATCCCGATGTGAAAGTCTATGAAGTCCACGACAAAAAGACCGGCGAGATGATCGGCCTGTTCTATGCCGATTACTACGCCCGTCCCGGCGCCAAGAGAAACGGCGCCTGGGAAAGCACGCTCAGGACCAGGGGCATCGACGGCGAGGAAAACAAGTTCGCCTTCGTCACCAATACCTGCAACTTCGACAAGCCCACCAAGGACCAGCCGACCCTGCTGTCGCTGGACGAGGTCAGGACCGTTTTCCATGAATTCGGCCATGGCCTCCACGACCTGCTGGCGCAGGGGAATTACAGGTCCCAGAACGGCACCAATGTAAAATGGGATTTTGTCGAGTTGCCCTCGCAATTGCAGGAAAACTGGGCCAAGGAAAAGGAAGTGCTCGACACCTTTGCCGTCCATTACAAGACCGGCCAGAAACTTTCACCGGAGCTGATCCAGAAAATCAACGACATGGACAATTTCGGCGCCGGGTATCTCGGTCTGCGCCAGACCTTCATGGCGCTGCTTGACATGAAATGGCATGCGACCGACCCCTCAAAAATCAAAAGCGTCGAAGAACTGGAAGACGGCGTGATTGCCGAGATCTGGCTGTTCCCGCGTGAAGCCGGCACCACCTCCACCAGTTTTGGGCATATCTTCGCCGGCGGCTATGCGGCAGGCTATTACAGCTACAAATGGGCGGAAGTCCTGGATGCCGACGTCTTTGAGGAATTCAGGAGCAAGGGCCTCTATGACAGGGGTACGGCGGAACGCCTGCGCGACACGATTTATTCCAGGGGCGGCACCATGGACCCGATGGAGCTCTACGTCGCCATGATGGGCCGCGAACCGGACCCGGCAGCACTGTTCCGCCGCGAAGGACTGTTGCCGGACAAAAAAAAAGATAACAAGGCCCCGAAGCCGCCGCGTCCGTAAGCCGTGCACCCCTACGACGTTATTATTATTGGAGCCGGCGCTGCCGGTATGATGTGCGCCATCGAGGCGGGCAAGCGCAACCGCCGCGTCCTGCTGATCGACCACGCCGAAGCGCCGGGGGAAAAAATCCGCATCTCCGGCGGCGGACGCTGCAACTTCACCAACCTGCACACCGGTCCGGGAAACTTCATCTCGCAGAACCCGCATTTCTGCAAATCGGCGCTCAGCCGCTACACGCAGCGCGACTTTATCAAGCTGGTCGAGCGCCACAACATCACCTGGCATGAAAAAACGCTGGGGCAGCTGTTCTGCGACAACACCGCAAAAGACATCATCTCGATGCTGCTGGATGAAATGGACCGCGTAAACGTGCGCCTGGAGCTGGAAACAAGTGTTAAAAGCGTCCGGAAAACCGACGGCCTATTTCAGGTCGAAACGACCAAAGGCGCTTTCACCGCTGCCTCCCTCGTCATCGCCAGCGGCGGGCTTTCCATCCCCAAAATGGGCGCCACCGGGTTCGGCTATGACATCGCCGGGCAATTCGGGCTGCATGTGATTAAGCCGGAGGCGGCCTTGGTGCCGCTCACTTTCGATGCCGGGCTGCTCGAAAAAACCAAAGCTCTCTCCGGCCTGTCGGTCGATCCCACGGAGGTCAGCGTTGGAAAGACGAAGTTCCGCGAGGCCCTGCTGTTCACGCACCGGGGCCTGAGCGGGCCCGCCATCCTGCAAATTTCTTCCTATTGGCGCGAGGGCCGGGAAATCACCGTCAACCTCCTCCCCGACCGGGATATTTTTGCGGAACTGAAACACCTGCGCCAGACCAGCCCCAAAATCGTCCTGCACAACGCCCTCGCGCAATTCATCCCCAAACGCCTGGCGGAAATGATCGCGGCGCAATCCGGCCACGACATCCCCCTCGCCGACCTCTCCGACCAGAAACTGAAAACAGTCGCCGCCGCCATCCACCAATGGCGCATCACGCCGGTCGGCACGGAGGGCTTCCGCACCGCCGAAGTCACCCGTGGCGGCATTGACACCGACGAGCTATCTTCCAAAACATTCGAGGCGAAAAAAGCGCCGGGACTCTATTTTATCGGCGAAGCCATCGACGTCACCGGCCACCTCGGCGGCCATAACTTCCAGTGGGCCTGGTCATCGGGATGGTGCGCCGGGCAGTTCGTTTAGGCTACATGATCAGCACGGGGACTTTGTAATTACAGCCCTTGAGGTTGGACTCCTCGTCAACCTGATAAAACCCCATACAGACTTCCTCCTTGGTGGCTTTCACCTCGGCGTAAAACCTGCTCACGGCATCGATATTTTCCGGCGTCAAATCGCAGACTTTCTCTTCCTGTCCATTCTCAAACAGGACACTCATTTCTTTCGTCTCACTGTCAATATGAATCTCCTGAGGCTCATGCTTGCTGATAGTCCCCTCATAAGAGATATAGCCGACCATATCCTCGCCATTTTCCCCGAAGAGGACCAGCGGATCGATTATTTCTATGTCCTTGCTCATATCGTCCTCACATTTTCATTGACGGCGGTTTTTTGGTCGGCGGAGCTTTGGTGACTTTGTTCTCTTTTTCGGCGGCGGCCTTGATATCGGCGCCCGTCACCACATAAGTGCTCGCAGAAGAGGTGGATTTCGGCACGACGGAGACGGCAACTTCGGTCTGCGCCTTCACGAACTTGCTCTCCGACGGCGTCTGTTTGTTGCTCGCCATACCCGCCGCGCTGGCGATCACAGCTGCGCCGACAGCGATATTTTTGAGGTCGCCTATGAAAGAGGAATGCTTCCCATGATGATGGCCACCATGTCCATGACCGTGATCATGTTTCTTTTCCCATTTTGCTTCACCGCTCGCGATTTTTGCGATATTCCGCATATTCTTGAGAAAATGTTTGGCCGAGGCTTTCATCTCCCCCATCTTCTTCTCAATGATCTCCGCTTTCGCCTCAATGTCTTTAGTGTTGCCGACCGCAGCTTTTGCCGTGCTGACCAGCAAGCCGACCGCGAATTTCGACGCCTGCGCCACGCTACTTTCAAGATGGTGGCCCGCGCTCGTGGACAAGAAATACATCGCCGCGCCGGTCAAGACCATACTAACCGGCCCCCCCGAGACAGCTACGAGGCCGATGAGAGCGCTCTTTCCGTAGAAGGCCCCAACGGCCACTGCCCCCTCCAGCGAGGTCCCCTTGATGATGTGATCGGCCATGTGCCCTGTCTTTTTAAAGAACCCCGACACCCC
>JAIOQI010000037.1 GCA_021413445.1 Alphaproteobacteria bacterium
GGCTACGAGAATTTCGTCTCCAAGATCGACGCCGTGACGCACGAAGACTGGCCCGACTGGAAAGGCTCGGTCGATTTCGCCACGCTGAAGCTGAAGCTGATCGCGTCGATTGTCGCCATCTCGGGGATCCACCTGCTGAAAGTGTTCATGGACATCGACAAAATCCCCCAGAACCAGGCCATCATGATGGTGGCGATCCATCTCACGTTCGTCATTTCCGGCGTGCTGATGGCCCTGATGGACCGCATCTCAACCGGCACCAAGCTGGCGAAAGGGAAATAGAGCATGGCCCACACCGACGCCGCCCCGCAACCCAAATACCTCAAGGACTACAAGAAGCCTGATTTCAGGGTTAAAGAAGTCCATCTTGATTTCGACATCCGCAGCGGCGCGACCACGGTGAAGGCGAAAACGACGTTCGAACGTGTCAACAAGGACGCCAAAAACCTGGTGCTAGACGGGCAAGAGCTGGCGCTAAAATCTCTGGCGATGAATGGCGAAGCGCTGTCCGCCAACCGCTACGCCGCCGATGAAAGCAGCCTGACCATCCTCGACGTGCCCGACACCTTCACCCTCGACGTCACAACGGAAATTCATCCGGAGAAAAATACCGCCCTCGAGGGGCTTTACAGCTCGAGCGGCAACTACTGCACCCAGTGCGAGCCGGAAGGCTTCCGCAAGATCACCTATTACCTCGACCGCTCCGACGTGATGGCCAAATTCACCACCCGCATCGAGGCTGACAAGGCATCCTGCCCTATCCTCCTTTCCAACGGCAACTGCCTTGAAAAAGGCGACCTTGGCGGCGGCAGGCACTTCGCCGTCTGGGAAGACCCCTTTATGAAGCCCAGCTACCTGTTTGCGCTGGTGGCCGGCAATCTCGGCCATATCCACGACACCTTCACCACCATGGGCGGCAAGAAAGTCGATCTCTATATCTACGTCAACCCCGGCAACGAGGACAAATGCCGCCACGCCATGCAATCGCTCAAAAACGCGATGAAATGGGATGAGGAAAAATACGGCCGCGAATACGACCTCAACATCTTCAACATCGTCGCCGTCAATGACTTCAACTTCGGCGCCATGGAGAACAAGAGCCTCAACATCTTCAACTCCCGCCTCGTGCTGGCGAAGCCGGAGACCGCGACCGACAACGATTACCTCGCCATCGAGGGCGTAGTCGCGCACGAATACTTCCACAACTGGACCGGCAACCGCATCACCTGCCGCGACTGGTTCCAACTCAGCCTCAAGGAAGGACTGACGGTCTTCCGCGACCAGTGCTTTTCGGCCGACATGAACTCGGAAGCCGTGCAGCGCATCGATGACGTCGAAGGCTTGCGCAACGCCCAGTTCGCCGAGGACGGCGGCCCGATGGCGCACCCCGTCCGCCCCGACAACTACATCGAGATCAACAACTTCTACACCGCCACCGTCTATGAAAAGGGCGCCGAAGTCATTCACATGATGCACACGCTGCTCGGCGCAGAAAAATACCGCAAGGGCACAGACCTCTATTTCCAGCGCCATGACGGGCAGGCCGTCACCTGCGACGATTTCGCGCAGTGCATGCAGGATGCCTCCGGCATCGACCTTTCGCAATTCAAGCTCTGGTACAACCAGGCCGGAACCCCGGAAATCACGGCAAAAAGCAGCTATGACGCCGCGAAAAGGGCCTTCACCCTGACGCTGGAACAGACGATTCCCGACACTCCCGGCCAGACCGGCAAAAAGCCAATGCATATGCCGATCCTGGTCGGGCTGCTCGGCAAAAACGGCAGCGACCTGTTGCCGGAGAAAACCCGCACCCTGCACCTGAAGGAAAAGAAACAAAGCTTCACCTTCGACAACATCGCGGAAAAACCGGTCCCGTCTATCCTGCGCGGATTTTCGGCCCCGGTGAAACTCACCTCCGACCTCACCGACGATGACCTGCTGTTCCTGATGGCGCATGACCCGGACGGCTTCAACAGATGGGACGCCGGACAGACCTATCTGCAACGGCTCATTCTCAGCAAAACAAAGCAACTGCCGGAAGCCTGCTTCACCGCCTTTCACAAGCTCATCACCGACAAACGCGCCGACAAGGCCCTGATCGCCAAAGCCCTGACCCTGCCCTCCGAAAATTACCTCGCGCAGCTGATGGAGATGGTGGATGTCGATGGCCTCCACGCCGCCCGCAAGTTCATCATGGAAAGCATCGGCAAAAAATACACCGCCGAGCTCCAGCAGCTTTACCGGGAGAACACCGATACCGGCGCCTACAGCGTTTCGCCGGAAGCCGTCGGCAGGCGGCGCCTGAAGAATACGGCGCTGCGCTACCTCCAGGCCGCCGATGAAAAGCTCTCCGTCGATCTCGCCCTCGGACAGTACAAGGCCGCGCAAAACATGACGGACAAGGTGGCGGCGCTCGGCATCCTCACCGACACGAAAACCGATGCCAGCGCCTTCGCCTTTGAGGACTTCTACAAGACCTGGAAGCACGAGCCGCTGGTGCTGGACAAGTGGTTCGGCCTGCAGGCGGTGGCCGACCGTCAGGACGTTCCGGAAATCGTTACCCGGCTGCTGCAACACCCGGATTTTACCTATAAGAACCCCAACCGCCTGCGCGCCATGATCGGCAGCTTCTCTGCCTCCAACCAGAAATGGTTCCACCGCGCGGACGGCGCCGGCTACAAACTCCTGGCGGAGACCGTGGTGCGGGTGAACGGCATCAACCCCTCGACCGCAGCGCGCCTGCTGACCCCGATCCGCCAATGGCGAAAATATGACCCCGTCAGAAAACACTTGATGGAAAATGAATTAAAACGCATTCTATCGGAGAAGGACATCTCCAACGATGTCTATGAGATCGTATCGAAGAGCTTAAATTAAGAGAATATGGCCGAAAAACAAAACACCTGCCGGATCTGCCTGAAGCCGTTCAATGAATACAGCATGGGCGAGAAGAACGACTATAAACTGGCGGCGTGCAAATCATGCGGCTCGGTCATGGTGCTGCCGTGGCTGACTCCCGCCGACCTCGACAAGTTCTTCGGCGACGTTCAGCCCTCCATCGTCCACCTCCCCGATCCGCAGGCCGCCATCGCCGGCATGAAAAAGCTGATCCAGAAGATCACGGAAAATTATTCCGGACGGCGTTTCCTGGATGTTTGCTGCCGGCAGGGCTACGCCGTGATGGCCGCCAAAGAGCTGGGCTTCCAGCAGGTCAGGGGCATCGACCCGCACGACTTTTTTATCACCTTCGCCAAAGATAAATATCCGGCCGACCTGTTCGAGCATATTTCCGTCCCTGAATACGCGGCACGCGGCGAACAGGCCGAAGTCGTTTTCTCCATCGAAAGCTTCTGCGAACAGACCGACCCTGATGCCTATATGGCGGCGCTGGCCAAGCTCATCGCCCCGGGCGGCGTGCTCTACCTTCAGGAACCGGACGGCAACAGCATTCACCTGCCCCGGAATTTTTCAAGGTGGCGATTCGCCGATCCGCCCCTGAATTTTGCTTATCTCTCTGAAAAGGGCATGGAATCCCTGCTCGTTTGCCATAAGCTGAAAGTCCAGAAAAAGTTCTTCACCTGGGGTCCTTTCATGCGCTGGGTTGTGGTAAAGAAGTAGAAATAACATATTGCCAGCCTGAAGGATTATAGCTTATGTTAATAAGCATAATATCCCCTTGATTCGCAGCACACCAAGAGAAAGCATTCATTGTGACACAATCAGGCGAGCCTCAACTAAAGAGCAAGCTCTCCCTCGGCGCGATCTTTCGCGGCTCCGTAAACACCTGTGTCTCCATCGTCCCTATCATCAGCGGTATCACTTTACTGACCATCTCGTCAGCCGCGATTCCTGTGACCTTGGGTATTACCGCCATCGGTTTGGGGATATATCACTCGGTCATCACCGTGCAGGGCTGGCGCAAGCCTCAGGCTCCCAAGCCTTCCAGGCTGTCGGGGGCTGCTAAGGTGAAAGAATGGCTGAACAATCCCAACAAAAGAAAATCGTTTAAACTTAAGGCCCTGATTGGATCGGCGATGGGCGCCGTCAAGCTGGCGACGGGCATGACGATTGCGGCCAACCTCGGCGCCGTCAGCAGCACTCTCTCTTCCGGATTTGCAGCAGTCTTAAGCGTCTTTGGCGCCGTCACGGCTATCGGGGGCATCGTTGCCTTTGGCGCGTTCGCCATCCTCACCTTGCCGAAAATTCTTAACAGGGTTAACAAGTTCCTTGATAAAAAGTCCCCTCCTCCCGCCCCTGCCGCGAAACCTGTGACCCCTGACATCCAGCCGGCTTCAAAACTGGCTGACGCCAACGCTAAAGCCGGTTTTAACGCTTCTGCCGACCCGGCAACCAAGCCCGCCACAAACGACAATAGCTCCCAGCCCAAAAACAATATCGCTCAACCCAAAAATCCCGCGGCTTAAAATGTCCAAACGGCCGAATTTCTCCTTCGAAGATCAGCACCAGGGCATCGTGTGCGGCATCGATGAAGTGGGCAGAGGATCATGGGCGGGCCCGGTGGTCGCAGCGGCTGTGGTCATCCAGCGCGACAAAATTCCCAAGACCCTTCTCAGGCAAATCAACGACAGTAAAAAACTCACAGCTCAAAAAAGGGAATACCTGTTCAATAAGATACAGGAGTTCTCTCATATATCCATTGCAGAGGGCAGCGTCGCCGAAATAGACAAATTCAACATCCTCCAGGCCTCCCTGCGCGCCATGGCAAAAGCCTTCAACGGGCTCATCATCAAGCCCGCCGTTGCGCTTGTTGACGGCAATCAGAAGCCGAAGCTGCCCTGCGCCATTCAAACAATCGTCAGCGGGGACAGCCGGAGCCTCTCGATTGCCGCCGCTTCCGTCATCGCCAAACATTACCGTGACATCCTGATGACCCGGATGGCCAATGATTTTCCGCATTACGGATGGGAGAGCAACGCGGGATACGGCACCCAACATCACATCAAAGCCATTGAAATTCATGGCGTTACCGTCCATCACCGTCAGAGCTTCGCCCCTATTTCTAAACAAATGGTTAAAGAATCTTCTGCAAATAACTGATTTATTTGACTCTTTTTTACGATTTTTGTTGACGGCGAGTCATGAATGAATCATGATTCAAGTATGAAGACCGTTGAAAAAGACATTGTTCAGTCAAAAAAAAGCAGCCTTCCACGCAATGAAATCCTGTCTGGAAGCTGCGCCGAAGTGATGAAGAAAATTCCGGCGCGCTCCATCGACCTGATCTTTGCCGACCCCCCCTACAATCTTCAGCTCCAGGGCGAACTTCACCGCCCCGACAACTCCAAAGTCAACGGCGTGGACGACGCGTGGGACAAGTTTTCTAATTTTGCAGAATACGATAAGTTCTCCAAAGAATGGCTGCTCGAAGCCAAGCGTCTGCTCAAGGACGATGGCGCCATCTGGGTCATCGGCAGCTATCATAACATTTTCCGTATCGGCTCAATGATGCAGGATCTCGGCTTCTGGATTTTAAACGATGTCATCTGGCGCAAGACCAACCCGATGCCGAACTTCCGCGGCCGCCGCTTCACCAACGCGCACGAGACCATGATCTGGGCCTCGAAATCCGAAAGCTCCAAATACCGTTTCAACTACGACGCCATGAAAGCGCTGAACGAAGATCTGCAGATGCGCAGCGACTGGACGATCCCGCTGTGCACCGGCGGCGAACGGCTGAAAAAGAACGATGGGCAAAAAGCCCACCCCACCCAGAAACCGGAAGCCCTCCTCCATCGCGTCATTCTCTCATCCACCGAAATCGGCGACGTGGTGCTGGATCCCTTCTTCGGCACCGGCACCACCGGCGCCGTCGCCAAAAAACTGGGACGCGACTTTATCGGCATTGAACGGGATAAAGAATATATCGCTTTTGCCAGGGAACGCATCAAAGCCATCAAGACCGGCGACGATGAAAGCCTGCTGAAGTCCATTGAAAAACGCGCCGAACCGCGCATCCCCTTCGGGCAGGTCGTCGAGCAAGGCATGCTTCCGCCGGGCTCGGTGCTCTTCGACCATTCGCGCCGCTTCACCGCCAGGGTGCGCGCCGACGGAAACCTGGTGGCGCGCAACCACACCGGCGACCACAAAGGCTCCATCCACAAGGTCGGCGCGGCTTTACAGGGTCTGCCGTCCTGCAACGGCTGGACCTTCTGGCACTTCGAGAATAAAGGCAAAGTATGGCCGATCGACGTCCTCAGGCAGGAAATCCGCTCGCAGATTCACGAGGGATAATACACCGTCACTTTGCAATGGGTACGCTGGCCACCGGTTTCGTCATCTCGCTGTCGAGAAAAAAATCAACAGCGGTGATGTCTCCCCGCAGTACCGTGCTCTGGACTCGCCCGAACAAGACGGTATTCCCGGGCGCTTCCGTGATGCGAAACCTGATCCTGCCGTAAAGCTGCCGGTCTGCGTTACCCGTCGCCGCCATCCGCGCCAGCAGATTTTCCGCCTCGGCCTGGGGAAACTTGATCTTGTTGACAGTCAAAGGTTGATTAAGAACCAGGGTGATATTCGACGAAAAAACAGCCGACCCCCTGCTGTCCAAGCCGCAATAGGGCCTGTAAAGATCGCTGGAAAACAAAGACATTGACCCGACATTCGCCATTGCGGTATCCGGCGAAAGCGGAAAATATTGCTCCTCGGTGTCATAGCGCCCCAGCTTAAAAATACCCGAAGTTTCGTATAAAACACGGTAGTACTCTTTCTTATCCAGCACACGGGCGACAATCTGGCTCCTGATCTTGTTCCATTCAAAATCGTTCTTGAACGTTTGCTGGTACAATCCGCAATAAGTAAGCCTGGCATACTCGTCCGCGACCTTGGGGATATTGATATCAAGCCCGCCCATCAGCAGCATCGTCTGGGAAAGTTCCTTGAAATTCGTGGCGGCGTAGCCTTCGCCTATATCGTTGGCGGCTGATGCCGCCGACAGGCCTATAAAACCGAACAGGAACGAAAAAGTAATCAGGCTGTATTTCATGTTGCTCACCATCCTGGCAAACAGTTTAAAGGCAAAAAAGCCGTTTCTCAAGCTGCCTTTGCCTTTATACAGGCATTTACGGCTTTTTGCATCAATGTCGGCAGCGCATAAGCGCCAAGATCCTCCGCAGAGACAAAAATCCCCCGACACTGCCGGACATTCGTTTGCGCAACGGCGCCCCATATTTCCAAAACCAGATCAAAATGCGTGAAGCTGTGCCGCACCGTCAGATTCAGGGCTTCAAACCGGATATTTTTGCGATAGGGCGCGGCAAGTTTTTTCGCTTTGGCCTTATCCGTCACCCATTCCGTTGTCGGCAGCTGGTACATCCCCTCATATAGCCCCGTGCCGGCGCGTTTTTCGATCAGGAAAGCGCCGTCTTTTTTCTGGATCCAGAACACCTTGCCGTAGCGGACAGGCTTTGCCGCCTTGGGAAGCTTGCGCGGCAAGTCCCCGGCGATCCCCTGTTTATGCGCGCGGCAATCCTGCTGCCACGGGCAGAGCCCGCATTTGGGCTTGCGGGGGGTGCAGACCGTTGCGCCCAGTTCCATGAAGGCCTGGGTGAAATCCCCCGGATGCGGATTATCCCCGGCCAGTTTTCCGGCATGGGCGCGGATGGCCTCTTTGGAACGCGGCAGCGGCTCTTCGATCGCGAAAAAGCGGCTGACGACGCGCTCGACATTGCCATCCACCGCCACCGCCGGCTGATTGAAGGCAATCGAGGAAATCGCCGCCGCCGTATAGGGTCCGATGCCCGGCAGATCCATCAACTCTTCCGGCGCCGGGGGAAACCTGCCGCCGGAGTCCGCGGCGACGGCCCGGGCGCATTTATGCAGGTTCCGGGCGCGGGCGTAATAGCCAAGCCCCGCCCATGCCGCCAGCACCTCATCCAGCTCCGCGCCTGCCAGCGCCTCGACTGTCGGCCACTTCGTGATAAATTTTGCAAAATAGGGCCCGACCGTCACCACCGTCGTTTGCTGCAACATGATCTCGGACAGCCATACATGGTAGGGGTCGGGCCGCTTGCCCCTGGCCGCCCGCCACGGCATCACGCGCCGGTGCCGCGCATACCAGCCGAGGAGTTGCTCCTGAAGTTTTGCAATATTGAGTCTGGACATAGAACCCGTAAATAAACATACTGCACCCAAATGTCAAAGACCCGCCCACTTTCAGACCTTGTTCCGGGCCTTATCAAGGCCAGCCTGGGCAAGAAAAGCCTGCTGTTCGGCAAGATGCTCGCCGAATGGCAGCATATTGCCGGCGCGGATATAGCGGCCAAGGCCACGCCGCTCGACCTCAAATTCGCCAAAAAACTCGACCAGAAAAGCCAGGCCACCCTGCACCTTGCCGTCCAGAGCGCCTATGCGCTCGAAATCAGCTACCAGAAGTCGCTACTCATCGAACGGCTGAATATGTTCTTCGGCTACCCGGCGATCAAAGATATCAAAATAATACAACAAACCAATCTTATGAGTAATAAAAAACCGCCTTCCGCACCCGTTCGCCCCCTTACCCTGGGCGAAGAGAAGCTAATCGACGGAATGGTGACAGAAATTCAAGAAAACGATTTACAAACGGCCCTAAAGAATTTAGGAAAAGCAATCCTATCTCGTCAATCTAAATAAAATATGGAAATGGTCAAAAAATGAAAGTCGCTGCAAATACCCTCCGCCGAGGCATGGTTATCGAATACAACAACAAACTCTGGATGGTCATGGAGAACGAGCTGCGCTCCCCGGGCAAAGGCGCCGCCGTGGCGCAGGTCGTGATGCGCGACATCGTCGGCGGAAACAAAATGGATATCCGCTTCGCCACGCAGGACGTGGTGGAACGCGCCCAAATTGAAGAAATGGAATTCCAGTTTCTTTACGCCAGCGGCGATGAATATACTTTCATGAACAAAGAGTCCTATGAGCAAATCACCATGAGCAGGGAGCTGATCGGAGACCAGGCGGCCTTCCTGCAAGACGGCATGACAGTCAAAGCGCAGATGCATGATGGCAAGCCCTTGTCGGTACTGCTGCCTGAAACGGTCACCATGATGATTGTAGAAGCGGATCCCGTTGTGAAAGGCCAGACGGCCTCCTCCTCCTATAAACCGGCGAAGCTGGAAAACGGCGCCCGTGTCATGGTTCCGCCGCATATCGGCTCCGGGACGCGCATTGTGGTCCGCACCGCTGATGCAACCTACCTGGAACGCGCAAAGGATTGATGCACATGTCTGCCCGCCGCTCCGCGCATATGAATGTCATGATCGAGGCGGCTGAAAAAGCCGGGCGCGCGCTGACCCGCGATTTCGGCGAAGTCGAGCAATTGCAGGTCTCCAGGAAAGGCCCCGGCGATTTCGTCTCGGCGGCAGACCACAAATCCGAAAAAATCCTGCGCGAAGAATTGCTCAAGGCGCGCCCCGCCTTCGGCTTCCTGTTCGAGGAAAGCGGAGAAATCAAGGGCGAGGACAAAAGCTACCGCTGGATCATCGACCCCCTCGACGGCACCACCAACTTCCTGCACGGGCTGCCGCACTGGTGCATCTCGATCGCGCTGGAAAAAGACAAGGAGATCGTCTCCGCCGTCATTCACGACCCGATCAAGAACGAGACTTTCAGCGCTGAAAAGGGCGGCGGCGCCTTTTCGAATTCGAAACGACTTCGCGTGGCGGGCCGCACCTCTTTGGTGGATGCGCTGGTCAGCATCGACGGCGAGATTTCTGACGACACCGTCTCTCTTCCAAACAGCTGCCGCACCCGCCGCATGGGCAGCGCCTGCCTGAACCTGGCCTACGTCGCCGCCGGACGCCTGGACGCCTATCTGGAGCCGAAGCTGTTCCCCTGGGACAAGGCTGCCGGCGCCCTGCTGGTCAAAGAAGCGGGCGGCTATGTCTCGGAACTGGATGGCGGCAAGAATTTCGTCTATGGCAAGGGCATTGTCGCCGCCAATCCCCAGCTGCACACCGCGCTGGTCAAGCAACTCAACCCTTCAGATAAAAAAGAGATTGCCGCCAAAATATAAAGACTTGAGAGGTATATCATGAAAAAATATTTGATGATCGTCACATCCCTGGCCTGCGGTTTGCACATGACCTACGCCGCCTCTGCCGCGAACCTCAGCCCCTACCAATACAACCCGAAGCAGCCGCCCGTTGAAATCGACTTGAGCGCGCTGGATGAGGTCGAGGCGCAACAGAAACCGGCTGCCCCCGCATCTGCCGGGAACGCAGAAGTTTCCCCGCCGATGGCGCTGACCCCGCCCGCCGCTGCCCCGCAGCAATTGGAACAACAACCCGCACAGGAAGCGGCAGAGATCCCCGCCGCAAGCGCCCCCGCCGACCCTACGGAAACATTCCTGGACAAGATCATGGCAAACCATCTGCCGCCGGGAACGAAGAAAAAACCCGTCAAAGCCCCCGCTTCTGTCACGCCCCCCGCGCCGGTGCGCAAGCCTGCCGTGCCTGTTGCCGAAGCGCCTGCCGAGGTGAAACCGGCTGCTGAACCTGCTCCTACCGCTGCCGTAGAAACGCCAAAGACTGAAGAAAAGCCTGCCGAAGCTCAAGCGGCTCCCGAAGCGCCCGCTGCCGAAATAAAACCGGCTGCCGAGCCTGCACCTGTCGCTGCTGCAGAAGCGCCAAAGACCGAAGAAAACCCTGCTGAGGCGCAAACAGCCCCCGAAACGCCCGCCGAGGCAAAACCGTCCGAGGAAAAACCCGCCGGTCCGGTCGTGCGGGAAAGACGGCGCAAAACTTCAGAGACTGCCGCACCGGCACAGGCCGAGATGGCCGTCGCTTTTGATAAAACTTCCAGCGAACTTTCTCCCGCTGCCCAGAAAGACCTCGACGCCATCATCACAAAGATTAAAGACATGCCGGATCAGCGCATCCAACTCGTCGCCCATGCCACCGGCGCGGACGGCAACCCAAGCGACGCGCGCCGCATGTCGCTCTCCCGCGGATTGATGGTGCGCTCCTACCTCATGGAAAAAGGCATCAGCCCGTCCCGGCTCGACGTCCGCGCCCTCGGCGCCGAGGGAGACACTCCCCCGTCCGACCAGGTCGAGCTGGTGTTTGTGAAATAAAAAAATCCCGGCACTAAGCCGGGATTTTTTTTCAAAAAGATTCTTTACATCGTCCGTTTGGGCATGCCCTTGTGGGTGCCCTTGAAGGCCCTGTCTGCATCCGCCAAGTCCGCATTCCTTGAAATCTTGAGCGCAGCGGTGGTGCCGGTTGTCTGGTATTCCGCCCTATCGCGCGCTTCAAAAGCAATCTCCTGAACCGCATTCGCCTGCTTGTTGAAAAGCCCTGACAGGAAGCCCATCAGGACGCTGGGATAAGCCTCCACGATAGCCATCTGGCTGGGCGCTGCGCGGCCTCCGGCATAGGCCCTGTAAGCGGCCTCGCGTAAACGCTTGCTCTCTGCGAGGGCCTTTGTCTCTGCTTCGGACGGTTCTGCCATTTTAATCCCCTTCAGTCGTATAAAAACGTTTCCTAAGTCACTTAAACTGTACAATAAAAACATTAATTTTATGTTAAAGAAGTGTCCGAGAAATTCATTGGTTTATACCCCCAAAAAATGCTAAAAATAATAACCATTCCAATAACATCGACAGGATTTGTCTGTGACTGAAAACACCGTGAAAAGATCTGATATTTCGCCGATCACCATTGAATCGGAAATGCAGACTTCCTATCTCGCCTATGCGATGAGCGTGATCGTCAGCCGCGCCCTGCCCGATGTCCGCGACGGCCTGAAACCCGTCCACCGCCGCATTCTCTATGCCATGCGCGAGGGAGGCTATGACAGCAGCAAGCCCTATAAAAAATCCGCGCGGATCGTCGGGGATGTGATGGGTAAATACCACCCGCACGGCGACACCGCGATTTACGACGCGATGGTGCGGATGGCGCAGGACTTCTCGATGCGCCTGATGCTGGTGGACGGCCAGGGTAACTTCGGCTCGATGGACGGCGATCCTCCCGCCGCGATGCGCTACACCGAGGCGCGCCTCAACAAGGCCGCCGAAACCATGCTCGAGGATATCGACAAGGAAACCGTCGATTTCCAGCCCAACTACGATGAATCGACGCTGGAGCCGACCGTCCTGCCCGCGCGCTTCCCCAACCTGCTGGCCAATGGCGCCTCCGGCATCGCCGTCGGCATGGCGACCAATATCCCGCCGCATAACCTCGGCGAGGTGATCGACGCCTGCTGCGCCTACGTCGATAATACCGAGATCACGATTGACGAGCTGATCGACATCATCCCCGGCCCCGATTTCCCGACCGGCGCGCAGATCCTCGGGCGCAACGGCATCCTCGGCACCTACCACACCGGGCGCGGCTCCATTATCATGCGCGCCAAAACCTCGGTGGAGGAAATCCGCAAAGACCGCACCGCCATCATTGTCCATGAAGTGCCGTATCAGGTCAACAAGTCGCGCCTGCTGGAGCGCATCGCCGAGATCGTGCGCGACAAGATCATCGAAGGCATCTCCGACCTGCGTGATGAATCCGACCGCGACGGCGTGCGCGTGGTCATCGAACTGAAGAAAGACGCCATTCCTGACGTGGTGATGAACCAGCTTTACAAGCACACGCCGCTGCAGACTTCGTTCGGCTCCAACATGCTGGCGCTGCACTATGGCCGCCCGCTGCTGATGAACCTCAAGGATTTCATCGCCGCCTTCGTCAACTTCCGCGAGGAAGTCATCACCAAGCGCACCATTTTTGAACTCGGCAAGGCGCGCGAGCGCGGCCACGTCTTGGCCGGCCTTGCCGTCGCCGTCGCCAACATCGACGAGATCATCGCCATCATCCGCAAGGCCAGCGATCCCAACGAGGCGCGGGAAAAACTGACCGGGCGCGACTGGAACGTGGGCGACGTCGCCCCGCTCATCAAGCTGATCGACGACCCGCAATACCCCGTCAGCGACAAGAACACCTACCGCATGTCGGAAATCCAGGCCCGCGCCATCCTGGATCTGCGCCTGCACCGCCTGACCGCGCTGGAGCGCGACAAAATCGGCGACGAGCTGCGCGAAGTGACGACCATGATCGCCGAATACCTGGCCATCCTCGCCAGCCGCGACAAGCTGATGAAGGTGCTCCGCGACGAGCTGATCGACATCAAGACCCGCTTCGCCACACCGCGCCGCACCGAACTGGTGCCGCTGGAACTCGAGACCGACATCGAAGACCTGATACAAAAAGAGGACATGGTGGTGACGGTCAGCCACGCCGGCTACGTCAAGCGCGTGCCGCTGTCCACCTACCGCGCCCAGAAGCGCGGCGGCAAGGGCCGCACCGGCATGATTACCAAGGAAGAGGATTTCGTCACCGACATCTTCATCGCCAATACCCACACGCCGGTGCTGTTCTTCACCAACAAGGGCATCGTCCACAAGATGAAAGTGTACCGGCTGCCGCTCGGCACGCCGCAGGCGCGCGGCAAGGCTTTCGTCAACCTGCTGCCGCTGGAGCAGGGCGAAAAGATCTCCGTCGTCATGCCGTTGCCGGAGGACGAGGAAACCTGGAGCAAACTCGACGTGGTTTTTGCCACCTCGCACGGCACCGTCCGCCGCAACAGCCTTGAGGACTTCCGCAACATCCGCGCCAACGGGCTGATCGCCATGAAGCTGGAAGGCGATGAAAAGCTGATCGACATCCGCACCTGCACCGACAAGGACGACATCGTGCTCTCCACCCGCAAGGGCAAGGCCATCCGCTTCTCCATCGAGGACCTGCGCGTGTTCAAGAGCCGCGCCTCCACCGGCATCCGCGGCATCAAGCTGGCGGCCGGCGACGAGGTCGTCTCCATATCAATTGTTACGCACGTGGAGGCAACGCCAGACGAGCGCATCGCCTACCTGCGCATGGCCTCCAAGACGCGCAACCAAGTGGAGGACGAGGAGGCGGAAACAGACGAGGAAGAAACAGCTTCCGCCAACATCATCCTCACGCCGGAGCGCTATGAGGAAATGGCGAAAATGGAAAGCTTCCTGCTCGCCGTCACCAGCAAGGGCTTCGGCAAGCGCACCTCGGCTTACGAATACCGCGTCACCGGCCGCGGCGGCCAGGGCATCAAGAACATGAAGCTCAGCCAGAAGAACGGCGAAATCGTCGGCACCTTCAACGTGCAGGACAGCGACGAAGTGATGCTCGTCACCAACGGCGGGCAGATTATCCGCATGCCGGTCAAGGACGTGCGCTTCGTCGGCCGCCAGACCCAAGGCGTCACCCTCTTCCGCATCGAGGACACCGAAGAAGTCGTTTCGGCGGCGATTATCAGGGATGACAATGCGTCAGATGAGTAAACAAAAAACAAAAACCCCCGCCCTCACCGGCGTCTATCCCGGCACCTTTGACCCGGTCACGCTCGGCCACCTGGACATCATCGAGCGGGCGCTGAAGGTGGTCGATCACCTGGTCATCGGCGTGGCGGACAATCCCGCCAAAAACCCGCTGTTTTCCATCAGCGAGCGCGTGGCCCTGATGCAAACGGACATCGCCAATAACAAGAAGTTCAAGGGCAAGTCCATCGAGGTCGTGCCCTTCAGCAAGCTGTTGATGCATTTCGTGCAGGAAGTGGGCGCCCGCGTCATCGTCCGCGGCCTGCGCGCCGTGTCCGACTTCGAATACGAATTCCAGATGGCGGGGATGAACTCCTACCTCAACGAGGACATCGAGACCGTGTTCCTGATGGCGCAGGACAAGCATCAGTTCATTTCATCGCGCTTCGTCAAGGAAATCGGCCGCCTCGGCGGCGATATCTCCCACTTCGTCACACCGAACGTCGTGAAAGAGATGAAGAAGAAATACAGGCACTGACTCTCTCGGCAGTCGCCGCGATCAACCCTTCCAGCGTCTCCGCCTGTTCAACGCCATACTTGGCGCAGACAATATCGACATTGCCCTTGCGCCAGAAGCCTTCCGGGCAGCAAACGATCAGTTTTTCCGGGTTGGAATGGGCATAGAGCCCCAGCTCCAGCATCGTCACCGGCGCCTTGGTATCGGGGCAGTAATAGACCAGGATGATGTCGGCGGCGTCGAGCGCGCTTAGCTCCCACTCCACCTGCTCGCGGAAAGGGGCGTTGGTAATCTTCTGCTCCCAGCTGGAATCCCACTGGTCGCGGCGCGGGTTGAGGATCAATACATCCAGGTGGCCTAGTCCGGCAACCACTTTCGCCTGCCAATCCTCGGCGGATCCCATTTCAATGCTGCCCGCCAGGAACACGGATGCCTTATGCTGGTGCATGGAATAGTCATGCGGGGCCTTGATGTGGATCATGGCTGCGGTTTTTTCCTGTCTTTTCGCCGGATGTATATCGTCTTATCGACTTCCGCGACAACATTGCCTTTTTCATCGCGAATCTCGACGGTAAATTGAGGCTCGGCCTTGTAATTCTCGTCGGCCTGTTTCTTGATCTCGGCGATGCGGCTTGCCGCAATGTTGAAATGCGCCGTCACTTTGCCCGTGCCCGGTTTTTTGAAGCGGATGGCGGACGCCTTATCGACGATAAAATAATCCTTGCCCAGCTTCTCGTGCAAAATGATGGCAAAAAACGGGTCCGTCATGGCAAAGAGGGAGCCGCCAAAATGGATGCCTCCCCTGTTCTTGTTCCACCAACGCAGCTTCATTTCAACATCAAACGAGGTGAAATCGTCGGAGATTTTTTTAATGCGTATCCCGGCCCCCGCAAGCGGCGGCCACAGGTTGACCAGTTTCTTAAAGAGCCATGGCTTCATATTCTCAGGCCCTCAATTTTTCAGGTGCAAGCGCCAGCTGGATCGCCAGCACGCCATCATCTCCTGCCACGGTCTCCATGCCGTCAACGGCTTTCGGCAGGAATTCGGGTAAGGCCGTCGCGCCGGCGGCGGCGAGG
The DNA here is from genome assembly GCA_021413445.1 of Alphaproteobacteria bacterium. Classification (GTDB taxonomy): domain Bacteria; phylum Pseudomonadota; class Alphaproteobacteria; order Micavibrionales; family UBA2020; genus PALSA-926. The sequence continues at coordinate 15,875 of JAIOQI010000037.1, forward strand.
TCTTTTTGGGCCGAAGCGGAAATATTCCCTTTCATGCCCAGCACGATGAACCGCGTCGCCTCGACCTTGATTGAAACATTGGCGAGGGTTTTTGCTTTTCTCACGACAGCCAGCAGGTTGACGACCGCATTACCCTCTTCGGCTGCCGCAGCATCGGCCATATAATCGGCAGCTTTCGGCCAATGCCCGCGCTTGTGGATGGAGCCGTGCTTTTTCCACAAATCAGCATAGAGCATGCTGTAAAGCTCTTCCGTCACGTAAGGCATGACCGGCGCGAAGAGGCGTAAAACGGCTTCCAGCACGAAATAGAGCGTCGTCTGCGCCGACAGCTTGCCTGCCGGGTTCGTGCCAGCCTCGTCATAGACCCGCGCCTTGACCAGCTCAAGGTAATTGTCGCAGAAGTCCTTCCAGAAAAAGTCCTCCGCAACACGCAGCGCGTCGGCATAGTCGTAATTGCCGAAATGCTCGGTCGCCTTCTCGATGGTTTCCTTCAGGCGCGTGGAGATCCAGAGGTCGAGCGGCGCGGTGATGTCGCCCTTTGCCGCCGCCAGCGTCGTCGCTTTCGGCACAAAGCCCTGTATCTGCATGTTGACGAAGCGCGCCGCGTTCCAGAGCTTATTCTGCAGGCGGCGGCCGATCTTGAAAATATTCTTGTCAAAGGCGGTGTCGAGGCCGAGCCGCGAAGTTGACGTCCAGTAACGGACGACATCGGCGCTGTTTTCCTCGATCAGGCTCTCCGGGCGCACGACATTGCCCTTCGACTTGGACATCTTCGAGCGGTCCTCCGCCAGGCACCAGCCGGACAGGGCGATGGTTTCCCACGGCACCGACTGCTGGTGCAGGTAGGACTTCAAGATCGTGTAGAAGGCCCAGGTGCGGATAATCTCGTGCGCCTGCGGTCGCAGATGCGCCGGATAAAGCTTGCTGTGGCGGTCGAGGTCGATTGCCAGCTTGTCGGTGATCGCCTTGCTGGAAAGCTGCGGCGTGACGGAGCTGGTCGCCCAGGTGTCGAGGACGTCGGTATCGGCGATCACCTCGTCGCGGGTATAGCCCTGCGGCAAATCGACCAGCGGGTTGACGGGCAGTTGCGACGGGCTGGCGGGGATGATCTTCCCCTCCTCGCCCGGGCGCTTGGAATACCAGAACGGCAGCGGCACGCCAAAGTAGCGCTGGCGGCTGATGCACCAGTCCCACTTCAGGTTTTCCGTCCACTGTTCGAAGCGGACGCGCATGTATTCCGGGTACCACTTGATCTTTTTGCCCTGCTCGATCAGCGCATCTTTCTTGTCGAGCACGCGCACGAACCACTGCGGCGTGACGATGATCTCCAGCGCGGCGCCGCTGCGCTCGGCGCAGGGAACCATGCGCTGCACGGGCGTTTCGGCGCGGAGCAGCCCCTTTTCTTTGAGAATTTCGATGATCTTCGTTTTCGCCGCATTGACTTTCAGCCCCGCCAGCTCAGGAACCCTGCTGTCGGTTATGCGTCCCACATTATCAAGGATAATCCGCGTCGGCAGCTTATGTATCTTCCACCATTCAATGTCGGTGACGTCGCCGAAGGTGCAGCACATGACCGCGCCTGTGCCCTTTTCCGGATCAACTTTTTCATCAGCAATCACCGGCACTTCGACGCCATAGAGGGGGGTCGTCACCTTCTGCCCCGCCAGATGGGCGTATTTCGGGCTGACCATCATCGCCACGCAGGCGCCCAGCAGTTCGGGGCGGGTGGTGGCGATCTCGATCTCGCTGCCATCGGCGCAGGTGAAAGGAATGTTCCACATCGTGCCGGGCATTTCCTTCTCGGCGACTTCGGCCTGGGCCAGCGCGGTCTGGTCGGCAATGTCCCACAGCGTCGGCTGCGGCTGGCGGTAGAGCTCGCCCTTGTGGAAGAGGTCAATCACCGACATCTGCGACAGCTTGCGGGAGTTCTCGTCAATCGTCTGGTATTCCTGATCCCAATCGACGGACAGGCCGATGCCGCGGAACAGGGCGCGATAATCTTTCTCGCTCTCATTCACGACTTCATGGCAGATGCGGATGAAATCCTCCCGCGGCATGTCGGCGGCGCGGACATTCTTCAGTTTTTCAACCAGCCGTTCGGTCGGCAGGCCATTGTCATCCCAGCCCATGGGGTAGAAAACATTCTTCCCGGACATGCGCATGAAACGAGCGATCACGTCGGTCTGGGTGTAGCTGTAAATATGCCCCATATGCAGGTGGCCGGAGATGGTCGGCGGCGGCGTGTCGATCACGAAATTCTCGGAGCGGGGGGCTTGGCTGTCCCATTTGTAGGTCTTATGGGCAAACCAGTGGTTCCGCCACTTGTCCTCAACTTCCTTGGCATCATAGGCCTTGGATTCAGATGCTTCATTTTTGGCGGCGTTGCTCATCGACATACAACCTTATGAAATTATTAGATTAAACTAAGACGTGTATCATGCCGGAATAGCATTGATTTGTGAAGGATTTTTGCACAGAATGGGTGCAGACCCAACACAATTGAAGGTTATTGCATGTCCACGACAAGCCATTCCGCCCCTGCCGCAGAGGCCCCTGAAACCCGCATGGAAAGCGACTCCATGGGCGAGGTCGAGGTTCCTGCCGATAAATACTGGGGCGCGCAGACGCAGCGCTCCTTCGAGAACTTCAAAATCGGCACAGAACGCATGCCCCTGCCCCTCGTCCGCGCCCTGGGCGTCCAGAAAAAGGCCGCTGCCCTGACGAATATGGAATTAGGCGCGCTGGATCAGAAACTCGGCGCGGCCATCGTCCAGGCTGCCGAAGAAGTCATGGACGGCAACCTCAACGACCACTTTCCGCTGGTGGTGTGGCAGACCGGCTCCGGCACCCAGACCAACATGAACATCAATGAAGTCGTCGCCAACCGCGCCATTGAAATCCTCGGCGGAAAAATCGGCTCCAAATCGCCGGTCCATCCCAACGATCATGTCAACATGGGGCAATCCTCCAACGACACGTTCCCGACGGTGATGCACATCTCCGCCGTGGAGCAGCTGCACCATGACCTGATCCCGGCGCTGGAACACCTGCACTCCGCCCTGCAAAAAAAATCCCTGGAGTTCAAGGACATCATCAAGATCGGCCGCACGCATTTGCAGGACGCGACTCCGATCACCCTCGGCCAGGAGTTTTCCGGCTATGCCACACAAGCCAAATACGGCATCGCCCGCGTCAAATCATGCCTGCCGCGCCTTTCTCAATTAGCGCAGGGCGGCACGGCGGTCGGCACCGGGCTGAACTGCAAGAAGGGCTTTGCCGAGCTGTTCGCCAAGAATGTTTCGGTCATCACCGCCATCCCCTTCACCACGGCGGAGAACAAGTTTGAGGCCATGGCGGCGCATGACGCGGTTGTCGAGGCGTCCGGCGCGGCGAATACCGTCGCCTGCTCGCTGATGAAAATCGCCAACGACATCCGCCTGCTCGGCTCCGGCCCGCGCTGCGGCATCGGCGAAATCAGCCTGCCGGAAAACGAGCCCGGCTCCTCGATCATGCCCGGCAAGGTCAACCCGACCCAGTCCGAAGCCATGACGATGGTCTGCGCGCAGATCATGGGCAACCACACCACCGTCACCATCGCCGGCAGCAACGGCCATTTCGAGCTGAATGTCTTCAAGCCGGTGATGATCTACAACCTGCTGCAGTCGATCCGCCTGCTGGCCGACGCCTGCCGCAGCTTCACCGACAACTGCGTGGTCGGCATCGAGGCCAACGAAGCGCGCATCAAGAAGCTGCTCAATGACAGCCTGATGCTGGTCACTTCGCTCAACCCCGTCATCGGCTACGACAACGCCGCCAAGATCGCCAAAAAAGCCCATTCGGAAGGCAAAACCCTGAAAGAGGTCGCCATCGAGATGAAGCTGCTGACCGCGGAAGACTTTGACAAGGCCGTGCGGCCTGAGAAAATGATCGGCCCCCGTGATTAACAAGGTTTCCATCATCGGCTTCGGCCTGATCGGCTCCTCCCTGGCGCGAGCCATCAAAAACAACCAGCTGGCGCAAACGATTGCCTGCGGCGACGACAGCCCTGAGGTTTGCAAAAAAGTCCTCGATCTCAAGCTGGCCGACACGGCAACGACCGATCTGGCGGCGGCCGTCACGGGCGCCGACCTCGTCATCCTGGCAGTGCCGGTGGGCGCCTGCGGGAAAGTCGCGAAACAGATCGCCGGTTCCTTAAGCGACGGCGCGATCGTCACCGACGTCGGCTCCGTCAAGCAGACGGTGATTAACGCCGTCACGCCGCATTTGCCGCCGCATGTGTCTTTCGTTCCCGCCCACCCCATCGCCGGGACGGAACACTCCGGGCCGGAAGCGGGTTTTGCTGAATTATTTAACGGACGCTGGTGCATCCTGACGCCGCTGGCGCATACGCCGCCGCACGCCATCGAGAAAGTATCAGCTTTGTGGCAGGCCTGCGGCGCGCAAATCGACATCATGGACCCGAAGCATCACGACCTGGTGCTGGCGATCACCTCGCACCTGCCGCACCTGATCGCCTATTCGATCGTCGATACGGCGGCGACCCTGGAAGAGGACACCAAAGCCGAGGTCATAAAATACTCCGCCTCGGGCTTCCGCGATTTCACGCGCATCGCCGCCTCCGACCCCGTCATGTGGCGCGACATTTTTCTCAATAACAAGGAAGCGGTGCTGTCGATTTTGCAACGTTTTACTGAGGACCTGACCGCCCTGCAAAAGGCCATCCGTATCGGCGACGGCGGGCATTTGCAGGAAGTCTTCACCCGCACCCGCGCCATCCGCCGCGCCATCATCGACGCGAAGCAGGCCACCCCGACCGCCAAGGGGCAGTAAACATGCCCACCTCCCGCATCGTCCAGAAACGCTCCGTCACCGTCGCCGGGCACCGCACCAGCGTGACGCTGGAAGGGGCGTTCTGGGACTCGCTCAGGGAAATCGCCGACACGCGCGGCCAGTCCGTCAATGCCCTGATCGCCGAGATCGACAGCCGGCAGCCGGAAAACCTCTCCAGCGCGCTGCGCGTGTTTATTTTGGGGTATTATAAGGGCGGAAAAAGCCTGTAGTTCAGCTCCTGACAAAGCGGACGGCATTGGTACCGAGCCCATGAGACTGCCATATCTGCATATGCCCACCATCTTTGCGCGGGTCGCCTGGAAAGTAAAAACTGAGCTCACCCTTCATCCAGTAATTACCGCCTTCATTGGCATTGGTAGCATTAAATACGCGGATTGCAGCGCGGTTATTAAAGAGCACGCTCACTTCTCCGCAAATTGGCAAGCGCCAGTCCTTGTGACCATGAGCATCTTTTTCCTTGGCTGCTTTCACGGCTTCGCCCCAAGCCATCCTGTCGAAAGACCCAAACTGGTCATGGGGCGATACATACATGGGCCTGTTTGTTGCCGGTGATACACCGGCATAAATGCTGCCGTCAGGCATCCTGGTACCGATTTTCAATTCGTTTTGGTTATCTTCAGTCATGATCTTTTTCCCTTCATCTAAAACCGCCGTTAAATATTATGAAATGACCATAAGTGGTTCTCCATAAAATTGTCAAGCCGGCGTTAGATATTTCGAAAAATACAGTGAATTATGTAAAGAAAAAGACTCATTTGACTGTTATCGAAACAAAATGATACTCTGACGGCGCGTTTACATACATATGATGGATTCGTCAGAATGTCAGAAGAAAATTTCAAGCCCCTCATCATCGGCGTTTCCGCTCGCGCCCTTTTTGACATGCGCGAGGAAAGTGAGCTTTTCAAGACAAAGGGCGAAGAAGAATATCGCGCCTTTCAAATACAGAACCTCAAGACCCCGCTGAAACCGGGAACGGTCTTCCAGCTCATCCAGAAACTCATGACCCTGAACGAGCCGGGCAAAGCGCCACGGGTGGAACTGGTGCTCATCACCAAAAACAGCGCCGAAGCCGGGCACCGCGTCTATGAATCCATCCGCCACTACGGCCTCGAAATCCCCCGCGCGATCATGACCAAGGGTGAATTCGAACCGGAAGTCCTCAAGGCATTCAACATCGATTTGTTTCTCAGCCGCAACGACAATAACGTCATGGACTTGCTGAAAGCGGGTATCGCCGCCGCGCAGGTCTATGATCCTCCCGCAAATTACGACAACAAAAAGCCCGGCGTCCATTTCGCCTTTGACGGCGACAAAGTCCTGTTCGGCGGCATTTCGGAAGACGTGTTCCTGGCCTATGGCCTCGACACCTTCGTCTACCATGAAAAGGCGCTGCGCGACTCGCCGCTGGAATTCGGCCCCTTCGCGAAGCTGCTATTCAAGCTGAACGACCTGAAAAAGACCTATCCGGCCGACCAGTGCCCGATCAAGATCTCACTGGTCACGGCGCGCGGGGAAATCCGCGTCCTCAACACCCTGCACCTGTGGGGCGACCAGTACGTCGACGCCGCCTACATGCTGGGCAACGGCGACGAAAAAGGCTCTGTGCTGCAAAAAGCGCCGCTGCTCAAGGCCATCGGCGCGGATATTTTCTTCGACGATTCCAAGCGCCACACCGATCTTTCGGCGGACGTGCTGCCGACCGGCTATGTGCCTGACGTGCAGCCCCACCAGCCCCTCCCCTCGCTGACCGATATCATGAACCTGGCGGCCACCAAGGACAAAAAAAAGCCGGGGCAAAAACAGAAGAAACGGAAGAAAAAAACGGAAAAAAAGCCCAAGCCTTAAGGCTTTTTCGGACTGCCGCTGTCCTCCGCGTCAAGACGCTTCAAAATGTCCCCCACCACGCCCGCATCCCCGTTCTGCGACGGCGGCGAGGCCTCAGCCGCAGGCGGCACCGGCTGCACCTCGACCGGGACGGGATGGGTCCTGATGATGAATTCCTCGATCGGCTTGCTATTGACCGTGTAATCCGCAGCCCCCGACGTGCGCCGCACTTCGATCGCCCGCACCCCCGGCGGCTGTTTCAGCAGCAGTTCTCCAGAAACGTCGTAGGAACCCTCCTTCAGGTCCGCCAACCCGCTGAGTTCCATCGCCCCGCCGGGATTCGACAGGTTGAGGGAGTCAATAACCGCCTTGCCCTGGCTGACCTTGAACTTGCCGCGTACATCCTTGAACGTGGTGGCGCCGTTGTTGCGAAGGCTGGCGTCGACAAACTGCTGCAGCCCGGGCGGCACCGCCGTCCATTGGCTGATCAGCGCCGCCAGCTTGTCAAAATTGAATTTTTCGACGGTGAGGGCGCTGATGCTGACGTCAACATCTCCCGTGGCCGTGCCAGGAGTGTTTTTGTCAGAAGCCAGATTAAACCCGATATCGCCGGTCCACGCCGAAAAACCGCGCAAGCCCAGCTGGGCGCCCAGCGTGTTCAGCTCGGCCTGCTTCAGGCTGCCCTTAAAGCTGGACGACCACACGGATGAGGGCT
>JAIOQI010000038.1 GCA_021413445.1 Alphaproteobacteria bacterium
GTCGCCTATCTCGGCTGCCTGCCGAATTTTGTTCTCATGGCGGCGGCGGACGAGCTGGAGCTGCAAAACATGACGGCGACGATGATCGCCTATAACGAAGGCCCGATTGCCTTGCGCTACCCGCGCGGCGAAGGGCTGGGATTGCAATTGCAACAACGCGGCACGCCGTTGCAAATCGGCAAAGGAAGAGTCTTGCGCGAGGGAACTAAAATCGCCCTGCTCAGCTACGGCACAAGGTTGCAGGAATGCCTGAAGGCCGCCGAGCAACTGGAAGCGATGGGCCTGAGCACGACAGTGGCCGACGCCCGCTTCGCCAAGCCGCTCGATGAAGAGCTGGTCAAACAACTCGCCGCGCAGCATGAAGTGCTGCTGACGGTCGAAGAAGGTTCGGTCGGCGGTTTCGGTTCTTTTGTGCTGCATTATCTCGCCACGCAAGGGCTGCTGGATGCCGGCCTGAAAATCCGTCCGATGATATTGCCCGATCTTTTCCTCGATCATGACACCCCGCAGAAGCAATACGAACAGGCCGGCCTGACCGCCGCGCATATCGTGGCCAAGGCGCTGGAGGCCTTGAAAATAGAGGGTGATTCTCTGCTATCCGGGGCAGTAAAAATTAAAAATATCATTTAAATCAAAGATTTTTATAACAGTAACCTGTTATTAATCATTTTTCCATATACTTAAACAGTCAGTAATAGCGTTTAGTATTTATGGAGACGCACCCATGTTTGATAGATCCATTAAAGGCGAATTTTACCAGGTTTCCGGCCGTGACAGGAAGGCCAGCGAATATTATGCCTCGGAAGAATTTCTTCAGGAATGCAGGAAACGCCTGGAAAGGGATCTTGTCGAGGATGGAGGGGTGACTGCGGAATTACGACCGCGCGGCGTCGAGCCGCAGCAGGGCGACTTGGCTTATATTGAAATGGCCGTTTCCAAGCTGAAAAAGGAATACCCGGAGCTTGATAAAGTGAAAATCGATTCATACAGCGCCATTGTTTTCGAGACAAAATCGCTCGGGGGGACGGGGCAAATTTCCGCGCGCGACAAAAGGGCCGCTGATTATTTAAGCTCACAAGAATTCCTGGAGGAATGCAGGAAAAGGCTGCGTCTTGACCTCGTTGAAGATGGCCGCTTTCTCGCAGATTTATCACCCAGCAAGATGCATCTTCACCAGCGGGATATGCCCCACATTGAGAAAGTTTTTGCCCAGCTCAAAAAAGAATATCCCGAACTAAACCATCCCATGATTGATTCGTATGGTACCGTGCGCTTTGACACGCGGGAAAAGCCAAAAGGCCTCTTCCAGAAGATAAAACGCGCCCTTAGCCCGTTTCCTTAAACAACTCCCGCCCGATCAGCATGCGGCGGATTTCGGACGTCCCGGCGCCGATTTCATAGAGCTTGGCGTCGCGCAACAGTCTTCCCGCCGGATAATCATTGGTGTAGCCGTTGCCGCCGAGGGCCTGGATCGCTTCCAGCGCCATCCAGGTGGCCTTTTCGGCGGAATACAAAATAGCCCCCGCCGCGTCCTTGCGCGTGACTTCGCCGCGGTCGCAGGCCTTGCCGACGGCATAGACGTAAGACCGCGCGGTGTTCAGCGCGACATACATGTCCGCCAGCTTGCCCTGCATCAGCTGGAACTCGCCGATCGCCTGGCCGAACTGCTTTCTTTCATGGAGATAGGGCAGCACCACGTCCATGCAGGACTGCATGATGCCGAGTGGGCCGCCGGAGAGCACGGCGCGCTCGTAATCGAGGCCGCTCATCAGGACATTGACGCCTTTGCCGACCTGCCCCAGCACGTTTTCTTCCGGCACTTCGCAGTCCTGGAACACCAGCTCGCAGGTATTGGAGCCGCGCATCCCGAGCTTGTCGAGTTTCTGCGCGGTGGAGAAACCCTTGAAGTTTTTCTCGACGATAAAGGCGGTGATGCCCTTGGAGCCCGCCGCCGTGTCGGTCTTGGCATAGACGACCAGCGT
>JAIOQI010000057.1 GCA_021413445.1 Alphaproteobacteria bacterium
GGCATTTGCACCTTGTTCTTGACGCGCCGTCCGTCCATGACCAGGGGCTGGCCGGGATTTGCGTCGGAGAAGAACGCCAGGCGGTCGGCCGCGCCAGCCGTGCCGGTGGCGCGGGTGCCCAGATCCAGGACCCAGCGGTTCTGGATGGGATTGCGGTTTTCCACGGTGAAGACGATCCAGTAGGCCGAGGACGTGTAGCCAAGGAAAATATTGTCCTTGGCTATTTTTTCGCCGCCGCCGGATTTATATTGCGCGTAAACTTTTGGGAAGGAGAGGTCGTTCTGCGTATCCTTGAACAGGCGGACATAGGGAACGATGTTATAGGTGGAGGACTGCTCGGTGAGCAGCAGGGGCCGTATCAGGGGATTGACGGGGGCTTGCTCGGGATTTTGCGCCGGAGTTCCCAGGAAAAATGCGGCGGCGCCGACAAGGAGGGCCAGCGCCACAAAACCATTTATCCAATAGCTGATTTTTTTTGTCATCTTTTTCTCCCCACAAGACCGTATCAGGATACGACAGATTAGCCTTTAAATTCAATATTATCCTGAACAATGCTTGCTTTTGCGGAAACCGGATTTTAAGATGACGGGAGAAAAAGTTGCACAGAACCCGGGGCCCGCTATGTCAAATTATCGCTATTCTTTCCTTTGTTTTGTCGCTCTGCTGCCGTTATGGCTCTTTTCCGTTACGGCGCAGGCGCAAATTCAATCCCCGGCGCCAGCGGACGAGCCTCTGACGGTGACGAATGTCATGATCGACAAGACCGACAAAAACGCGGTGACGGCCAGAGATCAGGCGATCGTCGAGGCGCAGCGCCTGGCTTTCCAGCGTTTTGCCGAAAGGTCGATGACGCCGGAGGCCTTCAAGGATTACAAGCTGCCGGACGACAAAACGATTGCGACGCTGGTGCGTGATTTTGAGATCAGGAATGAGCAAATTTCCGCCAACCGCTACATGGCGAATTTTACGGTGCGCTTTAATGCCGAGGCGGAAGATTACATAAATAGCAGCGCAGTGGGGGAGGACTCTTCACCGGCGGCTTCGTCCGGACTTGAGGAAACCCCGCCATCAGTGGATATTGCCGCGCCGTTAGAATCAAAAACCGTCCTGGTGCTGCCCTATCTCAGGGACATTTTCGGAGATAAGGATATTTTGTGGGAAGACCCCAACCCCTGGCGGGAGACATGGCAGGCCAAGGGCAATTCAGCGCCGCAGGCCGGACTGACCTTCATCGTTCCCTCCGGCGACATCGCGGATATTGCGCAGGGCAGTTCCGACGCCGTCTGGCATGACGACTACAGCGTGATAGAAAAACTGCGCGCCAGTTACAAGGCGGATGCGGCTGTCCTGGCGGTGGCCTACAAGGCCGGCGCCTATGTGCAGGCGGATATTTATATCTACAAGGCCGGCAGGCTTGAGCGTCAAAAGCCGCTCAAGCCCTATGCCGGCGCCGACGCTTATAAAACGGTTTTCCAGCAGGCAGCCGCCCGGATCGCCAGCGACATGCGGCAGGCCAGGACTTTGCCTGAGGCGGCGGAAGGCGGGCTGGATGCGATGCCGCCCTCGCTGCAGGAGCTTTCCGCCGGCGTGGAAAAAACCGCCGAGAAGCCGCCGGCGCCGGTCAGGATCAGGCTTGACGCGACGATGGATTTTGACGGCTTCCCGCAGTGGATAGAGGCGCAAAACCGCCTGTCGGCGGCGGCGCCGTCGGCGGTGGTTGAAATCTCCAGCCTGCGCAAGAATGCCGCCCGCTTCACGATCGCGGTGGAATGGGCCGGCGGGCTGAACGGCTTCAAAAAGGCTTTGGCGGAAAAGGGGCTGGAGCTGGAGAAATCCGATGCGGCCGATTCTTCCAGGCGGCCGCTTTATATTCTCACGATGAATTGATTTTTCATGACAAAGCCCGAGCAGCTGCCCTTTGATCTCGGCCACCGCCACGCTTATGAACGGGAGGATTTCTGGGTGTCCGGCTCCAACCGCGAGGCGGTCGCCTGGCTGGACAAATGGCCGGACTGGCCCGCCGCCGCCCTGATCCTGTTCGGCCCTCCGGCCAGCGGCAAGACGCACCTGCTACAGGTGTGGAAAAAAGAGGCGGGCGCGCGGGAAATTTCACCGCAGGATTTGTTGTCCCTGCCGGCGCATGAAATCGCCGGCGCGGCGAAATCCGTCATGATGGACGATGTGCTGCGGGTGATCGGGCGGCGCGATGATGAGGAGGCGCTGTTTCATTTGTATAACCTGTTGCGGGAGCGGGGCGGGCACCTGCTCCTGACGGCGGAGAAGCCGGCCACGGAATGGCCGTTTGCGCTGCCGGACCTGAAGTCCCGCCTGCTGGCGGCGCCCGCTGTCGCGGTGGGTTCCCCGGACGATGAGCTGATGGCGATTGTCCTCACCAAGCTTTTTTCGGATCGGCAGATTTTTGTCCCGCAGGAAGTGGTGCAGTTCATCCTCGCCCGCATCGAGCGGTCGTTCCTGGCGCTGCGGCAGGTGGTGGACAAGATCGATCATAAGGCGCTGGCGGAAAAAAGGCCCGTGACCATCCCGCTGGTCAGGGAAATAATCTAGCCGGCTAGGCAATGATATCCGGCAGCAGCATGCTTTCGATTTTGGAAATGGAGTCCTTGAGGAACAGCTTGCGTTTTTTCATGCGCTGCAGCCGCAGGAAATCGATGGGGGTGGCTTCGGAGAGCTGCTGGAGGACGATGTCCAGGTCGCGGTGCTCGGTCTTGAGCTCCTCGAGCACTTTTTGCAGGTCTTCTTGCTCTTCCAATATCATTTTTAGAATCTGCCCCGATCAACTCTCATGAGGCGCTATAATATCAGGAAACCCCCCTGAATTTAAGCTTTATTTGTTGCATTCAAAGCCTAAGTCGCGCATTTTTGGAGACGGAAAAGGATTTGAGGTTTAAATAATATGGCCAATAAGAAACGGATCGGGATTTTGACCAGCGGCGGCGATTGCGCGGGACTGAACGCGGCGATTCGCTCCGTGGTCTATGCGGCAACTAACCTGGACTGGGAAGTGATCGGGATCGAGGACGGGACGGCGGGGCTGCTGTCACGCCCGATGCGCTACAAGGTCCTGACGCGCGGGATGTTCGACACCACGATCATGCGCCTCGGCGGCACCATCCTCGGCACCACCAACAAGGGCAACCCGTTCCGCTTCCTGATGCCGGACGGTTCGTTCAAGGATCTTTCCGACGATATTATCGCCGGCCTGCGCGAGTTGAAGCTGGATGCGCTGATCGGCATCGGCGGCGACGGCAGCATGGACATCCTGCGCCGCCTGTCCCAGCAGGGCAAATTCAACCTGGTCGGGATTCCCAAGACCATCGACAACGACCTCGGCAAGACCGAAAGCTCGCTCGGCTTCGAGACGGCGGTCTTCGTCGCCACCGAGGCGCTTGACCGCCTGCAGCCGACCGCCGCCAGCCACGACCGCGTGATGGTGCTGGAAGTGATGGGGCGCGACGCGGGCAATATCGCCATCACGACGGGGATCGCCGGCGGCGCGGACGTCATCCTGATCCCGGAAATCCCCTACAGCCTCGACAAGGTGGCGCAGAAAATCATCTCCATCCGCGAGAATGAGGGGCGCAACTTCGCGCTGGTGGTGGTGTCGGAGGCGGTGAAGACGGTTGACGGCAAGGCCATCAAGGTCGAGCACGAGGGCGGCGAAAAAAGATACGGCGGCATCGGCCATTACCTGGGCGAGCTGATCGCGGAAAAAACCGGCTTCGAAACGCGGGTCACGGTCTTGGGCCATGTCCAGCGCGGCTGCGCGCCGATCGCCAGCGACCGCCTGCTCGCCGCCGCCTTCGGCGTGCACGCGGTGGAGCTTGTGGCCGCCGGCAAGTTCGACCGCATGGTGGCCTGGTCGAACCGCAGCGTCATCGACGTGCCGATCAAGGACGCCATCGCCAGCTACCAGGCGGTGGACCTGAACGGCACGCTGGTGCGCACGGCGCGCTCGTTGGGGATTTGTCTCGGGGATTAATTTTTTAATTTATCGTTTGTAAATCGCGGCGCTGCCGGTTTTTTTCAGCCGCAGCTCAAGCCCCTTGACCTCGCCGATCCAGAAGAACTGGAAATAGGGCGGGAAGTGCACCAGTTCCAGCGCCCGTTTTATCTGCCTGATCGTCGTTTTGCGGTTCTTCAGGCTCCAGATGTTCGGCGTCAGGCCGACGACGAACACCGGGTTTTCCTTCAGGTAATGGACCTGCTTGCGCGCCATCCAGGCGCTGCCGATTTCGGGGTGTTTTTTGAGGATGGCGGCCAGCTTCCTGACGTATTCGGGGGTAACGTTGTGCGGCAGAAAGACATCGCTGTCGTAAATCATCCGCCGCTCCTCTTCCGCCGCCCGGTTCTGGTAGCCCCATTCGTCAAGCCGGAACTGATAGACCTTGGCCTCTTCTTTCCGTTCCTGCCCGTTCAGGTAGCGGAGGGCAAAACGGCAGGCGGTGGGCATGTGTTCGGGATGGACCCTGACCAGGTCATCGAGCTTTAACAGCGCGGATTCATCATTGTCGAGAACCAGGCGCAGGCCGAGCATATAGGCCTTTGCGCCCGTATTGTCCGGCTCCCGCTTGAGGATCTCCTGACAGGCGCTGAGGATTCTTTTGTCGTCCTGCAAAACTTGCGCGGCGGCAATGAGCTGCGACAGCTCGTCGCGCGCCATGCCGGACGGTTTGCGGTTTTTCAGCGCGTCAAGTGTTGCCAGCGCCGACTGGTATTCCTTATATCTGGCCTTCCAGGCTGCCCGGTTGTGTTCCCGCCAGGCCCGGTCGAAAAGCGCCGCCAGTTGCACTTCAAAACGCTCTCCCAGAAACTTGGCCGCGGCGCTGAGCGTCAGCGGCTCGGGGGCGTGGATGCTTTCGTGCAGCGCCGCGACGCGGTCCGCCAGCGCCGGATGCGTGCTGTCATAGTTTGTCGCGGCCTTCTTCAACTCCGCCAGATTGATTTTGTCCTCCTGCGGCAGCTTGAAAAACCCGCCCAGTCTCTGATAAGGCGTCCCCGCCGGCTCCGGCAGCAGTTCGGATTTCTTCCAGATATCGTCCCAGAAATTTTTTCTCATGTGCTCGGAACGCGTTTCCATGGCGGTCAGCGCGGCCGCGATCTGCTTCGCGCCGGAGATTTTTGCGGCGAAGGCGTCCGCCTCGTACTCGCATTGCCGCGACAGGGTGAAGCTGTAGGCGTTGAAAATGCCCATGAACCAGTGATAAAAGCGGTTCAGCCGCAACACGTACCACAGGTATTCCGTTTTCATGCTCTCATCGAGGTAAAGCCAGCCGTTGCGGATGCGGTAGATCCATTGGCCGAGCGCGTTGTCTTTCGCCGCGACGTGGCCGTACTCATGGCCGATCACGGCGGCCAGCTGCCCGCCCGTCAGCGCCTGCATCAGCGGCAGCCCCAGCGTCAGCGTCACCGGCCCGAAGCCGAAAAACCCCCTGAGCCCCGTATGGCGGGAGACGCTGGCGTTCATCTCCATGTTGATGAAGACCCGCTCGAAGGGCGGCCCTTTGCCTTTTTTCCGGATTTTCTCGAGCAGCGCGAACAGGGTGGGGGCGTCGCTGGCCGACAGCCGCATCCCGGAATCCCCGCCGCGCCCGCCCAGCAGCGCCTTCGACAGCTTGAGCGCGAAGCCGATGGGGATCAGCCCCACGACAGCGGCGGCGTTGCCTATTTTCGTCAGCAGCGCGGCGGCGGTGATGCCGAGGCCGACGCCGATCGTGGCCATCAGGGCGATGCTGCCCCAGACCACGCCGTAGCCGAGCAGGGCCAGCAGCACCGTCCGGGTGCGCAATTCCCCGGATTTGTTTTTATAGTCGATCTCCAAGTCACGGACTTTTTGCCGGAAGTATTCGTCATTCCGCCAGCGCTCCTGCGGGCTGACGACATAGGCGGGGCTGGTGTTGATCCAGAAATAAAAAAGCACTGCCAGCAGGAACCAGAACGAATACATCATGTTGATGCGCAGGGGGCCAAGCTGGAACCAGAGTTCCGGGTTTTGCGTCAGTTGCGGGAACAGCTCGATCCTGCCCAGCGCGGCCGCCGCCAGCAGGAGCCAGATGAACAGGAATAAGGCTGTTAAAAGCGTTTTGGCCATTACTTTTTATAGAACGGCTTGCCGCTGGTGGGGGCCATTTTGGCCGCTTCGATGAGCGTCGTGCGCAGGATGCCGCCATCGCCGGTGAAAAACCGGACGGGGATGGCGTCATGTTCGGCCATTTGCAGCAGAGATTGCAGGGCCGACATCGTCAGGGCGCAAAAGCTGTCCGGCGGGATCTCTTTTCCGGCGCGGCCCTTGGTATAGACCCAGGCCTCCTGCACGGCGCAGGCGCCGAAGTTTGTCACGGCGCTGGCGAGGGCGCTTTGCACCGCGTTCAGGCTGAGAAAAGCCGCGTCTTCCACCTTGGCGCCCGCCGCATAGACGCCGTTATCCAGCTTCAGCACCACGGCTTGCGAGATTTTGCTGAAATAGTCGATGGAGTTAATTTCCTGCAGCCAGGTTTTGATATCCTGTTCGGTCAGGTTTCCTTTCCTGAACAGCCGGTTTTCGACGTCGGCGGCGGAAAGTTTTTCGGCGGAGGAAGATTTTTTTTCGGCGGAGAATTCGCGCAGGGTGAAGGTCTCCGGCAGGAAGGCGCCGACGGTTGTCGAGGCGCTGCCGCCCTTCAGGGCCATATAGTGGATTTTCACGTTCTCACCGGCGAATCCGGCGATCTGCTGCCGGCATTTGCCACAGCAGGTTGCGCCCATCACCCAGACTTCGGCGATCTCGGCCTGCTTGCCGAGGCCGGTGACCATCGCGGCGATGCAGGCTTCCTCGGCGTGGGTGCTGAGCCGGTGGTCGATATTCTCGACATTGACCCCGGCAAAGTAATAGTCTTCCTCCCCGCAGGCGCGCGCGCGCAGCGCCGCCGTCACGGCGAAAGCGGATTCCGGCACGTAAGGGTGGGCGCGCAGCCCGATCAGCCATTCGGCGATGGCGGAGTCGGACAGTTTGCCTTTTTTGAAGTTTTTCATCACCGGTACGCCATGACGGTGGCGCCGTGCGCCTTGAGCCAGCGCCGCGATGCGGCGGCGTTTTCCGTGAGCGAGGCGCAGAGCGCCCAGAATTTCTTGCTGTGGTTCATGTGGATGCAGTGCGCCACTTCATGCGCCACCACATAGTCCAGCACGCCGGGCGGGGCCAGGATCAGCCGCCACGAAAACATCATCGAGCCGTCGGGGCTGCAGCTGCCCCAGCGCGTTTTGGGGTCGATGACGCGGATGTCGGAAGGCGCGCGGCCGATCTGCTCGAGCTTCTGCGCGGCGCGGTCTTCGAGCACCTGCCGCGCTGTTTGTTTCAGGAAATCGCGGATGCGGCGGGGGAGGTGTTCCGGCCTGCCATGCACGATCAGGTCTTTCCCCTCCAGGCGCGTGACGCCGCGCCCGGTCTTGTGGGTGATCGTGCATTCCTCGCCGTAAATGGAGATTTTTTCGCCGTGCGCGAAAATTTGCGGCGCGGGGATTTTCTGGCGGCGGGTCTCGATCCAGCGCCGGTTCTCCTCGATGAAGCGCAGCGCCGTGCTTTCCGAGGCGCCGCGCGGCCACGTCAGGACGATGTCGCCGGCCTTGATGTCGAGCCGGAGCGCCATGCGCCGCGCGCGCGGGCTGACGCGCACGCGGATGCCGGCGATTTCGGCGGGAGCCTGGATGGGTTTTTTTGACCTAAGCCTGAACACTGTGCGTCGCCAGGATTTTGTTCAGCGCGTCGATGTAGGCGCGGCAGGAAGCGACGATGACGTCGGTGTCCACGCCGGTGCCGTGATAAATCTGCCCCTTCTGGGAGAGCTGGATATTCACTTCGCCCTTGGCGTCGGACCCTTGCGTCAGCGCCTTCAGCTCGTAATTGTAGAGCGTGGCCTCCTCGTGCGGCACCAGCACGCGCATCGCCTTGAAGCAGGCATCGACCGGGCCTTTGCCGGCGGCCTTGGCCTTTTTCTTCTGCCCGTCGATCTCTATCTCCAGTTCCGCTTCCTGCGGGCCGACCGAGCCGGAGCGCACGCCGAGCGAGACGAAACGGATGCTTTCCGCCGGCAGGCCGTTTTTGGACTGGACGACCAGGATCAGGTCGTCGTCGCTGATCTTCTTCTTGCGGTCGGCGAGGTCCTTGAAGCGCTCGAAAGCGTCGTTCAGCTCATGGTCCTGCAGGTGAAAGCCCAGCGCCGCCAGCTTGGCGCGGAAGGCGTTGCGTCCCGAATGCTTGCCGATCACCAGGTCGCTCTTGTCGCGCCCGACCGATTCCGGCGTCATGATCTCGTAGGTGGAGGCGTGTTTCAGCATGCCGTCCTGGTGGATGCCGCTTTCATGGGCGAAGGCGTTGGCGCCGACAATCGCCTTGTTCGGCTGCACCGCAAAGCCGGTGATGGCGGTCAGCAGCCTGGAGGCGGGCATGATCTTTTTGCTGTCGATATTGGTGTCGAAGGGCAGGACATCCTGGCGGGTGCGGAAGGCCATGACGACCTCTTCCATCGAGGCGTTGCCCGCCCGCTCGCCGATGCCGTTGATGGTGCATTCAATCTGCCGCGCCCCGGCCTTGACCCCGGCGATGGAATTGGCCACCGCCAGCCCCAGGTCGTTGTGGCAGTGGGTGGAAACGATCGCCTTGCCGATGTTCGGCACGCGGGTCATCAGCATCTTGATCAGCGCGAAATATTCGTCGGGGACGGTGTAGCCGACCGTGTCCGGGATGTTGACCGTCGCGGCGCCGGCCTTGATGGCGGTTTCCACCGCGCGGCAGAGGAAGTCATGCTCGCTACGCGTCGCGTCCTCGGCGCTCCATTCCACGTCGTCGCAGTGGTTGCGCGCATGGGACACGCTTTCGGCGATCATCTCCAGCACGCGGGCGGGCTCCATCTGCAATTTATGCTTCATGTGCAGGGGGCTGGTGGAGATG
>JAIOQI010000039.1 GCA_021413445.1 Alphaproteobacteria bacterium
TTTGCCCTGCGTTGCGGAACTTGGACAGCAGCGCATTGGTCACCGCTTCGTCAATGTTGGCGTCGTCGAAAACAATCACCGGCGCGTTGCCGCCCAGCTCCAGCGATATTTTCTTCACCGTCGCCGCGCATTGCGCCATCAGCTTCTTGCCGATGGCGGTGGAGCCGGTGAAGCTCAGCTTGCGGACGATCGGGTTCCCGGTCATCTCCTTGCCGATGGCCGGGGCATCGCCGACCACGATATTCAGCACACCCTTCGGAATCCCGGCGCGCTCCGCCAGCTCCGCCAGGGCAAGCGCCGAATACGGCGTCAGCTCGGAGGGCTTGATCACCACGGTGCAGCCCGCCGCCAGCGCCGGGCCGCATTTGCGCGAAATCATCGAGGAGGGGAAATTCCACGGCGTAATCATCACGCAGACGCCGACCGGCTGCTTGTAGGTCAGCAGCCGCTGCGTTTTGCTGTTGGAGGGAATAATATCGCCATAGACGCGCTTGCATTCCTCCGCCATCCATTCCACATAACCCGCGCCGCTCATAATCTCCGCTTTCGCCTGCGCCAGAGGCTTGCCCTGCTCGGTCGTCAGGATTCTGGCCAGGTCATCCAGATGCTCGATCTGCAAATCCGCCCACTTCCTGAGGATTTTGGAACGCTCCGCCGCCAGCAGCGACCGCCAGCCGCCCCAGGCCGCCTCTGCCGCCTCGATGGCGCGCCCTGTCTCCGCACCGCCGAGATTGGGCACGGTGCCAAGAATTTCCCCGGTCGCCGGATTGTTCACCTCAATGGTCTTGCCGCTGTCCGCCCCTACCCACTGGCCGTTGATATAGGCCTGCTGGTGGAACAGCTTTTGGTCTTTGAGTTTCAGGGACGAAATATCCATTTTTTTCGCAGCGGCATTGGACATGGTGAATTCCTTTCTAAATCAGGATTAAGAATAGCTGTTATCTTGCAATTATTTAAGAGAATTTTAACTTATTTTCGCAATAATGAACCTGAGACTTTAGTTTATATTCGGGAAGAAACCCCATGAAATCACCAGAAATATTTAAAAACCAAGACATAAAGAAACAAAAACAGCCTCGTTTCATGTTTTTCTCTGAACAGGCGGCTCGCCTGTGCGGATATTACACGGCTTCCGTTCCTGTCGGCAAAAGCAACAGAAAAGACATCCGCTATACAGGCGTCGCCACAGACGAAAGTTTCGCCGAATATAAATGGCCGGACAAACATCTGGTCTGGCAGGGGAATGATTCAGACGTAAAATTTGTCGGGGAAACCAAACCCTGGAAAAAAGAGATCATCCCGCCCTCAAAGCACAACCCACTCAAAGCGAAATAGCTTGTTAACTATCTGATATTATTTGATAGTTAGATTTTTCTTGACATAAATCATATACATATTGTAATGTGCGTCTCCTTTTTACAAAACAAATGGAGATGCACCCATGCAGACAACAGAAACACCCAAAGATTTAATCACCACTGCTTCCTGGAAAATGCCCCGGATTCTGTCCGTAGGCTATCCCCTCGCCGTGTTCGCCGCTGTTGCCGCTGTCATTATCACCGCCCCCGCCACGCCTTTGGCCCTGCTGGGTGTCGCTGCCGCCGGCCTTGCCGTCAGCCTTACGACTCTGCTCGTCGGCACGACCCTTTGGCAGAAACGGGTAGCCGCACAAAAAGACGCCCTTGCCCCGGCTGTCCAGAACAATGAAGCCCCTCAACCCACTCAAAACAAGGAACCGAAAATGTCCGCTCAAAGCCCTGCCGCCACTGTTGAAAACACCATGACTGCACAAGAAGAAAAAACCCTCGGCGACGCCGCAAGGGGTTTCGTCATCGCGGTCGGCGCTTTCCTGATCTCCGCTTTTGCGCTCTCTTCCGATGCGCCCAAAGCTGCGGAAAAATCGGACAAGAACCAGCCGCAAACGGCTTATGTGGTTTCCCCGGCTATCCTCAATGAGGAAGAAGAGCGCCGCGAGCCCTCGCACCCGAAGAAATCGGGCCAGAAAAAAGCGCTGCGCGCCCTTTTCAACATCGTGCCGCGCGTCATCGGCAAGGTCGTCAACAAGCCCCTCGGCCAGAAATATCCGCAGACCCACATCAAGCGCGGCGCCTGCAACAACCTGCGCCAGTCGTAACCTGCGCCCGGACAACAAAAAACCCCGCAGTTGCGGGGTTTTTTTTATGGTGATTTCAAGATAAGTTTTTACGCAGCAGCTGCCAACTTCGCCTGCGCTACGGCCATATGCCGCTGAATATGCGCGGCCTTAAGGTCATCCCCCTGCACAGACTTCAGCTCTTCATTCAGCTGCTTGAGGTTTTCCTGAATCTCGGCGCGGTCGAGCGCGCTCACCAGCACGGCCTCTTCGGCCAGGACGGAGCAAAGCTTGCCGTTCACGTCGGCGAAGCCGCCGGCGACAAACACTTTCTTCACATCGCCGGAGGGCAGATAGACGGCAACGACGCCCGGGCGGATGGAGGACAGCAGCGGCGCATGATCCGGCAGCACGCCGAATTCGCCCGCCGCGCCCGGCACGACCACCATCACCGCCGGTTCGGAAACCAGGACGCATTCCGAAGAGACCAGTTCGAACTGGATGGTTTTGTGTGCGAGAGCTTCAGCCATGTTTACGCCGCCGCTTTCATCAGTTTCTTGGCTTTCTCGACGGCTTCCTCGATGGTGCCGACCATATAGAAAGCCGCTTCCGGCAGATGGTCGTACTTGCCTTCAACAATGCCCTTGAAGCCCTTGATGGTGTCTTCGAGGGTGACGAAGACGCCCGGCGTGCCGGTGAAGACTTCGGCCACATGGAAAGGCTGCGACAGGAAGCGCTGGATCTTGCGGGCGCGGGAAACGACCAGCTTGTCGTCCTCGGACAGTTCGTCCATGCCCAAAATCGCGATGATGTCCTGCAGGGCTTTGTACCCTTGCAGCGTTTTCTGCACCGAACGCGCCACCGCGTAGTGTTCTTCGCCGATGATGCGCGGATCGAGGATGCGGCTGGTCGAGTCAAGCGGATCCACTGCCGGGAAAATCGCCATCTCGGCGATCTGGCGGGACAGAACCGTCGTCGCGTCCAGGTGGGCGAAGGAGGTGGCGGGAGCCGGATCGGTCAAGTCATCCGCCGGAACGTAAATCGCCTGAACCGAGGTGATCGAGCCCTTGTTGGTCGAGGTGATGCGTTCCTGCAAGGTGCCCATGTCGGTGGCCAGCGTCGGCTGATAGCCCACGGCGGAAGGCATGCGGCCCAGCAGCGCCGACACTTCGGCGCCGGCCTGCGTGAAACGGAAGATGTTATCGACGAAGAACAGGACGTCCTGGCCTTCGATATCGCGGAAGTATTCAGCGACGGTCAGGCCGGTCAGGCCGACCCGCATCCGCGCGCCGGGCGGTTCGTTCATCTGCCCGTAAACCAAGGCCACTTTGGAGCCTTTTTCGTTCAGCTTGATAACGCCGGAGTCGATCATTTCATGGTAGAGGTCGTTCCCTTCGCGGGTGCGCTCGCCGACGCCGGCAAACACCGACACGCCGCCGTGCTTCATCGCCACGTTGTTGATAAGTTCCATGATGGTGACGGTCTTGCCCACGCCGGCGCCGCCGAACAGGCCGATCTTGCCGCCCTTGGCGTAAGGCGCGAGCAAATCGACGACCTTGATGCCGGTGACCAGCATCTGCGTTTCGGTCGAGTGGTCGATAAATTCAGGCGCCGCGCGGTGAAGGGGGTGATGTTCCTTGGCATTGACGGGGCCGAGCTCGTCGAGCGGCTCGCCGACGACGTTGATGATGCGGCCGAGCGGCTCGGGGCCGACCGGACCGCGGATCGGCGCGCCGGTGTCGGCGACGGGCTGGCCGCGCACCAGGCCTTCGGTGGAGTCCATCGCGATGGCGCGCACGGTGCTTTCACCCAGATGCTGCGCCACTTCGAGGATCAGCGGCTTGCCGTCGTTGGTCAGCGTCAGGGCGTTCAAAATCGCCGGCAGCTTGCCTTCGAATTGCACGTCAACCACAGCGCCCATCACCTGCGTGATCTTGCCGTGAGCACCTTCACTTTTAGCGGCTAATTTTACCATTTTCGTTCTCCTTATCTTTGCTATACGGCTTCAGCGCCGGAAATAATTTCGATCAGTTCCTTGGTAATGTGGGCCTGACGCGCGCGGTTGTAATTCAGCGTCAGCTTGTTAATCATCTCGCCGGCGTTGCGCGTCGCGTTGTCCATCGCGGTCATGCGCGCCGCCTGCTCGCCGGCGGCGCTGTCCAGCAGGGCGCGGAAAATCTGCACCGACAGGTTAAGCGGCAGCAGGGTTTCAAGGATTTCCTTCTCGGAAGGCTCGAACTCGTAGAGTGCGCCGGTATCGGCGCCGGTTTTCACTTCTTCGCTGGCGTGCACGGCAAAGGGGATCAGCTGCTGCGTCGTCGGCAATTGGGTCATCACCGACTTGAAACGGTTGTAAAGGACGGTGCAGACGTCAAACTGCTGGCGCTGGATCATGTCCGTGATGTATTCCGAGACTTCCACCGCATCGGCAAAGGTCAGGCGCTTCCGCCCCCAGCCTTCAAAGGTATGGACGATCTTGTCGGCATAGTCCCGTTTCAGCATGTCGCGTCCCTTGCGGCCGACGCAGAGGATTTTCACGTCCTTGCCTTCATCAAGCAGTTCGCGCACCTTCAGGCGGGCGGCGCGCACGATAAAGGCGTTAAAGCCGCCGCACAGGCCCCGGTCGGAAGTAATGACCAGCAGCAGGTGGGTATCGGCCTTGCCGGTTCCGGCGATCAGCACCGGGCTCGTTTCATTGATGCCGACAGCGGCGACCAGGCGGCCCAGCACGTTTGCCATGCGGACGGCATAGGGCTGGTTCGCCACGGCCTGATGCTGGGCGCGGCGCAGCTTGCTCGCCGCCACCATCTTCATGGCCGCAGTGATTTTCCGCGTGGACTTCACGCTGACGATCCGGTTCCTGAATTCCTTTAAACTGGGCATTTATTTAACTTCAGGCCGCTTTCTTGCCAGAAACAAAAGTGTTGACGAAGTCCTCAAGGAATTTTTGCAGGGCCGCTTTCGCCTCGTCGGAGATCTTCTGCTCGTCGCGGATGGACTTCAGGATGCTGCCGCCATGGCCGCGGATCGCGTTCAGGAACTGCGCTTCGAAGGTGTTCACGTCCTTCACGGCGACGGTGTCCAGATAGCCGTTGACGCCGGCGAAAATGGAAACAACCTGCTCTTCGAACGGCAGCGGCGTGAACTGCGGCTGTTTCAGGAGCTCGGTCAGGCGCGTGCCGCGCGCCAGCAGCCTTTGCGTGGAGGCGTCAAGGTCGGAGGCGAACTGCGCGAAAGCTTCCATCTCGCGGAACTGGGCGAGGTCGAGCTTGATCGTGCCGGCGACCTGCTTCATCGCCTTGGTCTGCGCGGCGGAACCGACGCGGGAAACGGACAAACCGACGGAAATCGCCGGGCGCACGCCCTTGTAGAACAGGCCGGTCTCCAGGAAGATCTGGCCATC
>JAIOQI010000056.1 GCA_021413445.1 Alphaproteobacteria bacterium
TGGACGCGGTGCTGGCGCTGTCGCCCTTCCTGCCCTACGGGTACGTCGCCGCGCTGGCGGCGCTGGCGCTGGCGGTTTTTGCGGCGGCAAAATGGCGCCGGGCGCCGGATTTCTACTGGCGCGGCGGGGTCTTCGCCGTTATCGCGCTGCTGCTCCTGAACCCGCTGATGGTCCGCGAGACCCGCCAGGGCCTGCCGGCCAAGCTGGTGATCGTGATGGATGAATCGCCCAGCCAGTCCATCGCCGGGCGCGGCGCGGCGGCTGAAAAGATTCTTGCCCGGCTCAAAACGCTTTTTCCGGAGGCCGAGCCGGTCGTCATCCGCGCCGGGCAGGACCCGGCAAGCCTGAGAAACCAGAACACCTCGCTCTTCACCGCCCTGCGCAACAACCTGATGGGCATCCCGCTGGGGCAGGTCGTGGGCACTGTGCTGGTGACCGACGGGCAGGTGCATGATGTCCCCGAGACCCTGGGGCCTTTGGAAAAGCTGGCGCCCTTCAACGTCATTCTGACGGGGAAAAAAGGCGAATTCGACCGCAAGGTGACGGTAACCGAGGCGCCGAAATACGGCCTGCTCGACCAGGAGGTCTCCATCCGGGTGAAGGTGGAGGACGCCGGAAAATCATTGCCTGCGCCGGTGGTGCTGAAGGTGATGCAGGACGGGAAGCTTTTCGGCCAGTACACGGTGGCGGCGGGCGAGGCGCAGGATTACGCCTTCAGGCTTGATCACGTCGGGCAGAATGTTTTCGAGTTTTCCGTCGCCGCCGCGGCAGGGGAGCTGACGGAGGCCAACAATACCGCCGCCGTCATCGTCAATGGCGTGCGCGACCGCCTGCGGGTGCTGCTGGTGTCCGGCCAGCCGCATATCGGCGAGCGGGCGTGGCGCGACCTGCTGAAGTCGGACCCGGCGATTGACCTGGTGCATTTCACGATCTTGCGCTCGCCGATGTCGTTTGACAACACCCCCACCCGGGAGATGTCGCTGATCGCTTTTCCGGTCGAGGAGCTGTTCCAAAAAAAGATCCGCGACTTCGACCTGATTATCTTCGACAAATATGCGCAGTACGGCCTGCTGCAGCCGCAATACTTCGTCAATATCGCCTCCTTCGTGAAGGAGGGCGGCGCTTTCCTGATGGCGATGGGCTCGGACCGCCCAGAGCAGAGCCTGTTCAAAACTGCGCTGGGCGATATTCTGCCGATCGAGCCGAAGCCGGACGAACAAAGCATCCTCTCCGGCCCTTTTCTGCCGCAGCTGACCGCGCTGGGCAAGTCCCATCCGGTGACCGTCGATCTTCAGGCGGGCCAGAAGCCCTGGGGGCAGTGGTTCAGCCAGGCCGATGTCAACCAGACCAGGGGGCAGACGCTGATGACAGGGGCGGAGGGCAAGCCCCTGCTGATCCTCGACAAGGCGGGGGACGGGCGGGTGGCGGTCCTCACCAGCGACAATATCTGGCTGTGGTCGAAGGGCGTGAACGGCGGCGGGCCGCATACCGAGTTGCTGCGGCATGTCGCGCACTGGCTGATGAAGGAGCCGGAACTGGAGGAAGATTACATCAAGGCCGAGGTGAGGGGGAATGTGATCACGGTTGCCGAGCGTGACCTGGGCGGCGGGCAAAAAAACGTCACCATGACCCATCCCGACGGGAAGGACGAAACGATTCCTTTGCTGACCAGGGAGAAGGGGTGGTTCAGCAACAAGGTGATCGCCGGACAGAACGGCATTTATCGTTTCAGCAACGGCAGCAAGACGGCTTTTGCGGTTGTCGGCACGGCGATGAGCGAAGAATTTTCCGATGTCCATACCAGCGAAGACAGGTTGAAGCCGCTCGCCGATAAAACCAAAGGCGCGGTCATCTGGTACTCCGAAAGGCCGCAGTTCACGGCGGGAGACCTGCGGCTGAAAGATAGCGCGGCCTATAGCGTGAGCAGCGTCGAAAGCGTCACCCTGATCCCTAACGGCCTGGCCGTGCTGATTATTTTCGGCGGGTTGGTCTATGTCTGGCGCCGGGAGAGCGGCAGCAGAAAAAATACATAATGCCGGAATTTGACAAGGAA
Source organism: Alphaproteobacteria bacterium (assembly GCA_021413445.1). Classification (GTDB taxonomy): domain Bacteria; phylum Pseudomonadota; class Alphaproteobacteria; order Micavibrionales; family UBA2020; genus PALSA-926. The sequence continues at coordinate 2,054 of JAIOQI010000056.1, forward strand.
CGGCCGAGGGATAGAATAATTCCCACGGCCCGTTTTCACCAGCAGCAGGGAGCGCGCGTCATGAGCATGAAGGCAAAATTAAGGCCGGAACCCAAGCCCCTCCCTGTTACGCCGCCGCCGCAGAAATAATTTCAGATTCGGCTATGCCACATCCCCGAGGCGGGCGAGGGTCTCTTCCTTGCCGAGGATTTCCGCGACGTGGAAGATGGAGGGGCTGTTGGTGGCGCCGGTGATGGCGCAGCGCAGCGGCATGGCGACCTTGCCAAGCTTGAGGGCTTTTTGCGCCGAGAATTCCTTGAGCGCGGCTTCGATCGTGGCGCTGGTGAATTCATTCAGGTTGGCCAGGGTCTGGCGCATTTCTTTTAAAAGTGCGCGGGTAGGCTCGTCGAGGGTCTTGCCCGCCTGTTCATCCATCACCAGCGGGCGGCGGCGGACGTAAAACAGCCCGGCCTGCGCCAGTTCGATCAGGGTTTGCGCCCGCTCTTTCAGGTCATGCAGCCCTTTTTTCAGGCGCTGCAGGCCGGTCGCGTCCGGCTTTTCGCCGAGCGCCTTTTCGACGAAGGGCAGAAGCAATGTCATCAGCCGGTCTTCATCGCACTGGCGCATGTAATGGGCATTGACGTTGGCGAGCTTGGCGAAATCCATGCGCGAGGGGGATTGGCCGACATCCTTGAGATCGAAGATCCTGACCGCTTCCTCGGTGGAAATGATGTCGGTGTCGCCGTGCCCCCAGCCGAGGCGGAGCAGGTAGTTGCGCATCGCTTCCGGCAGGTAGCCCATGTCGCGGTAAGCCTCGAGGCCGACCGCGCCGTGGCGCTTGGACAGCTTGGCGCCGTCGGGCCCGTGGATGAGGGGGATGTGCGAGAAATTCGGCACTTCCCATCCCATCGCGTCGTAAATCATGCGCTGGCGAAAGGCGTTGGTCAGGTGGTCGTCGCCGCGGATGATGTGGGTGACGCCCATGTCGTGGTCATCGACGACGACGGACAGCATATAGGTCGGCGTGCCGTCGCTGCGCAGCAGGACCATGTCGTCGAGCTGCGTATAAGGCACCTTCACTTCGCCCTGCACGGAGTCCTGGATGACCATGTCGTGGTTGAGCGGTGTCGGCGCCTTGATGCGCACGACCCCCGAGGTGTGCCCCTTGTCGCGGCAGCGGCGGTCGTAACCCATGTGCCCGCCGCCGGACTTTTGCCCCTCGCGCATTTTTTCGAGGTCTTCGGGCGTGCAGGTGCAGAAATAGGCCTGGCCCTTGGCGACCATGTCGTGCGCCACTTCGGCATGGCGGTTCATGCGGGCGAACTGGAAGACCGGCTCGCCGTCCCAGTCCAGCCCCAGCCACTGGAGCCCGTCGAGGATGGCATCGACGGCGGCCTGGGTCGAGCGGGCGCGGTCGGTATCCTCGATGCGCAGTAAAAACTGCCCCCCATGATGCCGGGCGAAGAGCCAGTTGAACAATGCCGTCCGTCCCCCGCCAATGTGCAGGTAGCCGGTGGGAGAGGGGGCGAAGCGGGTGACGATCTTGCTCATGGTAACAGCCTGTGTAATTTTGACCCCTGCATCATAGGTTTTTTGGGAGCCGAACTCAAGAGCCGCCAAAGGCCGCCATTTACAGGACTTTCAGGATATTCAGGTCCCGGTCATAGGTGAAGGCGATTTCCCTGCCGTCTTTTTTCGCGCCGAGGATTTTTTTCCTGAGCTCCGCCGCCTGCGCGGAGGGTGGGACGGTAAAATAGCCGTCATGATCGAAGAAGGAGACCAGGAACTCCCCGTCTTCTTCTGCCGCGCTGCGGACGATGCTTTTTGATTCGGCTGTGTTCATGGTCTTCCTCCTAATTCTGGTCAAATCCCCATCCGGTGTCGCGGGCTTTTTTTTCGGGGGAGGTATCTGTGGGAGTCTCGGGCGCGGCGATGCTCACCCAGGTTTTCCCCTGCGCCTGGGATTGCGTATTTTGCATCTGGCTCACCTGCTGCCGGCTTTCGCTGGCAAAAACCTTGCGCGGCGGCGTTCGCTGGCGGTTCAGGTAAGTCTCCATTGTTTTCTTCGCCTTTTCGTCGCTGTTGTCAGAGATCGCACCGTGCGGACAGTATGCTCCGGTATAGCCGGCGGGCGGGGCGTCAAAGGCGGCGATCTGCAGTTTTTCGGGATCAGCTTTCATGATGTCGCCCCATTCCTTCAGCGATACCGGGCCGTCGAACAGGCTGGGATCGATCACCATGTCCTGCACCGTGCCGTCCGGCATCTGCACGGATAGCGCCGGCGCCACATGGAACCACCAGCGCAATTTTTGGCCATCGATCCCGACTGTCAGTTTGTCATCGCCCTCAAAGGCCCAGGCTTTTTTGGGGGTCAGGCCCATTTCCTGCATTTTACGGCCCATGAGATGCGCCCGCGCATAACAGCCATCAACCGCATAGCCGAAGGCAATGTCTTCCATGTCCGCCAGATGGTCAAAAATCTCTATCGCTTTTTCCAGCGAGAGGGGCGTATCGCTTTTGGCGGCAAGCTCGTTAAATGATTTTATACTCATGTTTCAGCCGTTCATTGTCGTTTAAGTTTCGGTTTGTTTTTTTTCTTCGTGTCAGCGGCGTTGATCGTGACCCAGGTCTTGCCCTGCGTTCCGGGCATTTGCCGGCGAATCTGGCTGGGAAAAACGGGGCGGGGCGGGGTGTTCTGCCAGGCCAGATAGTTCCTCATTTTTTGGCTGGCATCCTTATCGGCCTCATAAGACGACGAGCTGATCCTGGTATTGTAATCGCCGCTCCAGCCTTCCGGCGCGACGCCCGGGGGAACGACTTGCAGTTTTTCGGGCGGGGCCTTCATGATGTCGCCCCATTCCTGCAGCGAAACCGGGCCGTCGAACAACCCCGGGTCAATCACCATCTGCTGCATCGTCTTGTCCGGCATGCGTATGGACAGCACCGGCGCCACATGGAACCACCACTTATATTTTTTTCCGGCCAGCTCGACGCATAGTTTTCTTTTGCCCTCAAAGGCCCAGGCCTTTCCGGGGGTGAGACCCATCTCCGTCATCCGTCGGCACAGGATATACGCCCGCGCTTCGCAGCCGTTATAAGGATAGCCGAAGGCAACATCCTCCATGTCGGCCAACTGGTCGAAAAGCCTCAGCGCTTTCTTCAGCGGAATCGGCTTGCTTCCGGCAGCAAGGTCATTGAAGGATGCGGCGGGTCTTTTACTTTTCATACATAGATTTTATGCCCATAGTGCTTAATGATCCTTTAACGATTCTACCGTAAAACCCGGAAACGGCCTGTTTTCAGGGGGTTATTAGAGCTTTTTTTATTGCTGAAGACGGGATATGCTTTCTTTTGAGTAAATGTTTAAACCCTATTTAAAATTTTGGAGAATATATCATGGAAAATAAAGGTTGCTGTTCCCCGGCCAACGCTTGCGGTCCGGAAAAATCCGGGTCCTGCGAAACGACAAGCTGCTGCGGCAAGCTGATTAAGGGCGCGATCGTGGGCGGTATCATCATGTTCGCCTATATGTGGGCATCGTGGAGTTTTGTGCCGATGCATAAGGCGACCACGCTGACCTTCAAGCAGGAAATCTCTGCGGCAGCTACGGCGCCCGCTGATGCGGAAAAACCGGCTGCTGCGCCGAAAAAAGCCGCTGTAAAAGCAATGAAGGCTGAAGCCGAGAAGGCCGAACCGGAAGCTGCTACGGCAGAGGACGCAGCCAAAAAGAAAATGAAGACCCAGCTGATCTATACGCTCCTGTTCAGCATATTCAACGCCCTGCTGCTGACTTGCCTGCTGAAGAAGAGCTGTTACGGCGGCGGTTGCCCTGTCAAGTTTTCGATGACGGTCGGCCTTCTGGCCGGCGCTGTCAGCTATCTCCCCAACCTAGTCTGGTTTGGGGCGCCCCTGAATTACACGCTGCTGGGCATGGCGGATAACCTGATCGCCTTTACGCTGGCGGGCGCTGTCATTTCCAAGTGCCTGTTCAAGGGTTCCTGCGAGGCGGGCGCCGGCGTTTGCGAGACGACGGCTAAGGGCGCGGCCAAAGGCGCAGACAAGAAATCCAGCTGCCATTAACTGGAGACTGAATAGAGAAAGGGGGCCTGACCGGGCCCCCTTTTTTTATGGCCCGATCATGCGCCCCAGCCGGGCGCCGCCCACCAGGTGCAGGTGGAGGTGCGGCACTTCCTGCCCGCCGTTCAGGCCGCAATTGACAATGACCCGGTAGCCGCCCTGATCGAGCTTGTGGTCGCGCGCGATCTGGCCGAGGGCGCGGAACAGCGCCGCGATTTCCTCGATGCTGGCCCGTTGGCTGAAATCATCCATGTCGGTATAAGCGCCCTTCGGCAGCACCAGGATATGCACCGGCGCTTTCGGCGCGATGTCATGAAACGCCAGCACGTGATTGTCTTCATAGGCTTTTTTGCAGGGGATCTCGTTGCGCAGGATTTTGGCGAAAATATTGTTGCTGTCGTAGGCCATGTCTGTCTCCTTTTCATGCTCCGTATATTAACAGTTTATTCATTTTTTACTGCTAGGCTACAAAATGCACCTGTTATGCAATTTTTGTTTTCGGGCGCGCATTTTTTTGCATGCGCCCGAACCTCAGGCGCTGTCTTGGTTTGCCCTTGCGTCAAGCCGAAATCGGACGCGGCATGAAAATATTTTTTGAGAGGTTTGGTGGAACGTAACCCAACATGTGGTATGTTGAGACATGGGGAATAACTATCTCTAGTGTGTACCTATGACCTTAAGAAAGCACACGAAGGGCATATAAAGAAACGAGAAACGGTCTAAAGAGCTATTTTTGGGGAGGCAGAATCCATGTTTGATGTCGCGCAGCTTGCCAAGGGAGCCAAGGTCAACATCGACCGCACCCGCGATTCAAATTTGACAGAATTTGGCAAGGATACCCTGAAGGACCGTTACCTGCTGCCGGAAGAATCGTTCCAGGATTTGTTTGCGCGCGTGGCGATGTTTTACTCCGATGATTCTGCCCATGCGCAGCGCCTCTATGATTACATCTCGAAGCTGTGGTTCATGCCCGCGACCCCCGTTCTCAGCAACGGCGGCACCGACCGCGGCCTGCCGATCTCCTGCTTCCTCAACGAGTGCGACGACAGCCTGAACGGCATCGTCGATTTGTGGAACGAGAACGTCTGGCTGGCCTCGCGCGGCGGCGGCATCGGCAGCTATTGGGGCAACCTGCGCTCGATCGGCGAAAAAGTCGGCCGCAACGGCAAGACCTCGGGCATCATCCCCTTCATTCACGTGCAGGATTCCCTGACGCTGGCGATCAGCCAGGGCAGCCTGCGCCGCGGCTCCGCCGCCGTCTATCTGCCGATCTCCCATCCGGAAATCGAGGAATTCATCGAGTTGCGCCGTCCCACCGGCGGCGACCCGAACCGCAAGGCGCAGAACCTGCATCACGGCATATTGGTCACCGACGCTTTCATGCGCGCCGTCGAGAAGGACGAGGAATGGGGGCTGACCAGCCCGAAAGACGGCAGCGTGATCGAGCGCATCTCCGCCCGCAGCCTGTGGATCCGCATCCTGACCGCCCGCATCGAGACCGGCGAGCCCTATCTGGTTTATATCGACCACGTCAACCGCGCGATACCGGAGCATCACAAGCTGGCGGGTCTGAACGTCAAGATGTCGAACCTGTGCAGCGAAATCACATTGCCCACCGGCAAGGACCACCACGGCCAGGAACGGACGGCGGTGTGCTGCCTGTCCTCCCTCAACCTGGAAAAATTCGAGGAGTGGGAAGACCATCCCACCATCATCGAGGACACCATGCGCTTCCTCGACAACGTGCTGGAGGATTTCATCCGCCGCGCCCCCGACAGCATGATGCGCGCCAAATACGCCGCCATGCGCGAGCGCTCGGTCGGCCTCGGCGTGATGGGCTTCCATTCGTTCCTGCAATCGAAGATGATCCCCTTCGAAGGCGTGATGGCGAAGGTCTGGAACAAGCGCATGTTCAAGCACATCAAGCAGCAGGCGGACAGCGCCTCGGTCAAGCTGGCGCATGAGCGCGGGCCCTGCCCGGACGCCAAGGAATACGGCATCATGGAGCGCTTCTCCAACAAGATCGCGATCGCGCCCACCGCGTCGATCTCCATCATCACCGGCGGCACCTCGCCGGGGATCGAGCCCAATACCGCCAACGCCTACACGCACAAGACGCTCTCCGGCTCCCACGCGGTGCGCAACCCGTACCTCGAAAAACTGTTGCAGCTAAAAGGGCAGAACAACGAGGACGTCTGGACCAGCATCACCATCAACGAAGGTTCCGTCCAGCAGCTTGATTTCCTCACGCAGGAAGAGAAGGACGTATTCAAGACCGCCTTCGAGCTCGACCAGCGCTGGCTGATCGAGCATGCGTCGGACCGCACGCCCTATGTCTGCCAGGCGCAGTCGCTCAATGTCTTCGTGCCCGCCGACATCCACAAGAAAGATTTGCACCAGATCCACTGGATGGCCTGGAAGCGCGGCGTGAAATCGCTCTACTATTGCCGCTCCAAATCCATCCAGCGCGCCGAAAGCTCCACCGGCAACGGCAAGCTGAAGCAAACGAAAGCGTCGGACGGCAAGTATGATGAATGTTTGTCGTGCCAGTAAAAGAGGTTTCCCCACAGATGAACACAAATAGACACGAATTTTCCCCTATTTGTCATCCCGAGGCTCTTTGCCGAGGGATCTTCTCCGGTACCGCAATAACAAGATTCCTCGCATACGCTCGGAATGACAGTTAAAGAAGAAGTTCGTGTTTATTCGTGTTCATTCGTGGGCACCTAAACTGGCCGGTCTTTGCAGGGGTGAAGAGGGAGTAGGATAGAATGAGTAATGTTAATAAAATTATAAAAAAGAGCGCTATTAATCTATTAGCGCTGATTTCGACATTACTAATAGCTTTGATTCTATCTTTCTTCTTCCTAGAAGAACCACTGGCGGGAAATCCCTTAATCTTAAAAATCGAAATTGTTATGGGACATTTTATAACGGGCTGGTTTCCTATGATGATATTGGGAAAGTTTTTTCCAAAAGCTGACCCTCTGTTTATTTTTTGTGTATTCGTTATAATGTGTCTATCGTCTTTATCTCTGAAAGGATTAATGACACACCCCGAAAATGTGGTGTATTTAAAACCCTTTATATGGATTTTCGGCGCTTATATAGGCTATAAGTTTCCTAAGCCACTTAAGTTTACAATAAATAAAAAAACGAAAGAGTAAGATCAGAAGGAGCCCTAACCATGTCGCGTCTGCTCGCTGAAAATCATATCTACAAGCCGTTCCATTATCCCTGGGCCTATGAGGCGTGGCTGACGCAGCAGCGCATTCACTGGCTGCCGGAAGAAGTGCCGATGGCGGAAGACATCCGCGACTGGAAGAAAAAACTCACGCCTTCCGAGAAAAACCTGCTGACGCAGATCTTCCGCTTTTTCACCCAGGCCGACGTCGAGGTCAACAACTGCTATATGAGCCACTATTCGCGCGTCTTCAAGCCGACCGAGGTGAAGATGATGCTGGCGGCGTTCTCGAACATGGAGACCATCCATATCGCCGCCTACAGCCACCTGCTCGACACCCTGGGGATGCCGGAAACCGAATATTCCGCCTTCATGCAATACAAGGAGATGAAGGACAAATACGACTACATGCAGGGCTTCAACATGGATTCGAAGCGCGACATCGCGCTGACCATGGCCGTCTTCGGCGCCTTCACCGAGGGCCTGCAGCTGTTCGCCTCTTTCGCCATGCTGATGAACTTCACCCGCTTCAACAAGATGAAGGGCATGGGGCAGATCATCACTTGGTCGGTGCGCGACGAGACGCTGCACACCCTGTCGATCATCAAGCTGTTCCGTTCCTTCATCGAGGAAAATCCTGAGCTGTGGACGGAAGAGCTGCAGCAGGATCTCACCAAGGCCTGCAAGACGATTGTCGAGCACGAGGACGCCTTCATCGACCTCGCCTTCGGCTTGGGCGGCGTCGAGGGGCTGACCGCGCAGGAGGTCAAGGACTACATCCGCTACATCGGCGACCGCCGCCTGACGCAGCTCGGCCTGCAGCCCATTTTCGGCGTCGTTAAAAACCCGCTGCCGTGGATGGACGCGATTCTCAACGGCGCGGAACACACCAATTTCTTCGAAAACCGCGCCACCGAGTATTCCAAGGCCTCCACCCAGGGTTCATGGGAAGAAGCCTTTGAAGCTGATGTATTTAGGGCGGCCTGACCACAAAAAGCCATATGTAAACCAAAAATTAACCTTATTGGGGTCTAATGGCAATATGGGCTGAAACGGGCCCTGGGAGCCATTGAATAAGGAGTTGTCATGACGAAATTAATGGAGAGTGCGGCCGTCGGCCAACGGACTGGCAAGGATGCAGCGGAAATCCTGCAGTCGTATATCGCGACCGGGCCGGCCATGGTGTTCAACCATACGCAGGAGACCCCTCACGTGCGGGCGCCGTCGAGAGGCCCCGATGCGGGCGGTAACCGCCGCTAATACACATTAAATTTTTTTGAGGGGATCATGGCAGGAGCAGATTCAGTCGTCGTCGAGTACGAAGTGTTCAGGAACGATAAGAACGCGCTGGCGTTCTTTTTTTCCCGCCTTCCCGTGCTCGACCAGAACCCTGCCGAAGGGCCGTTCTGGTTTACCGTTGAGGACAGCTGCATTCTCGCCGGCACCGTTGATTTTCATGCCACCTTCGAGGATGTGCAGCCGGACATCATCGATATTGCAAAACAGCGCGGCGTGCTCATGATGATCGAGTTTGAAAACCAGCAGCCGGTGCGCTGCACGCCGTGTTATTTCTCGGAAAACTTCTGAGACGAAAAATCTTTACACTTTCTTAACGATTTCTAATGACAAGCGAATCACCTTGCGCTATATTGTCCTTAGGGTTTGGTTGTTTTGGGAGTGTCCATTGGATCTCATCAGGCTTCGCGTCTTCCCCCCGATTTCAGGTTCGCCTGGTTTAGCGCGCCATATCATCATCAGCCCTTCCACCCGCATCGTGAAAAGTTACATGACCTCCCCCTGGGAGGTTTTTTTACGCCCGGAACACGCCGCGAGGTTTTCCATCCACTACAACCGTCCACGCCATCGTCCGTCGTCTTAACAGAAAAGGGAGAGATTGTTACATGGGGAAGAAATACAAGGTTTCCAGCAGCCGCAATGACCGTGCCTCGAATGTGCAGACCGTGCATCCGTTGTTCGGCTCCACTAACGGCTGGGATCCGATGGAAGCGCTTGATGGCCGCCGCGACCAAAGCTACGTGAAGAACGTCCGGCCCCGCACCGAAGGCCAGAAGAGGCTGATGGAGGCGATTGACACGCACAACCTCGTCCTGGCTATCGGCCCCGCCGGCACCGGCAAAACCTATCTCGCTATTTCCGCCGCCGTCGCCGCCTTCGAAAAAGGCAAGGTGGACCGCATCATCCTGGCGCGGCCCGCCGTCGAGGCCGGGGAGAGAATAGGCTTCCTGCCCGGGGATTTGCAGGACAAAATGGCGCCCTACCTGCGCCCGCTCTATGATGCGCTGAACGACCGCATCGGCATCAAGCGCCTCAAGAACCTGCTTGATACCGGCGAAATTGAAATCGCGCCGATCGGCTACATGCGGGGACGCACGCTGAACAATGCCTTCGTGGTGATCGACGAGGCGCAGAACTGCACCTATAGCCAGATCAAGATGATCGTCAGCCGCTTAGGGTGGAACGCCACGATGGTCATCACCGGCGACCCCGACCAGAGCGATTTGCTGGACGGCATTTCCGGCCTCGGCGACATGGCGAAAAAGCTGGACACGGTCGAAGGCATCGCCGTCGAATACCTGCGCGACACCGACATCGTCCGCCACCCGCTGGTGGCCAAGATGCTGAGCGTGATTTAGGGCTCAAACTTACTGATTCATTGCAAAAAGCCGCCCCGGACACAAAGCCGGGGCGGCTTTTTTAATGCTGTTGAACGGCGGGGCCAGTTGTGCCAGAGTCCGGCTCTATTTCTTCCCGGATTCTTTTGTGAATTTCCAGGGTAATCAAGGGTTTAGGCGATGCGTTGGACGCGGTTTTATACACAGGCGGGGCGTGACATCTTCAACGGTGTGCGGTTTCGCAGCGTGTCGAGCGAACAGCAGCTGGAATATATCGTGCCCCAGCGCTGGAACCAGGCCGCCGTCGATGTCCTGCTGGAGAAGGTTTTTTACCCGGAAGCCCTGCCATCCCTGACGAAAAAGGTGGCAGAGGCGGGGGTTCCCGCCTGGCTCTGGCGGAGCGAGGTCGATGACACGGGGCTCGACAGCATTTCGGCGGAATGGCGCTACCGCCACGAGCAGGACATCCGCGAGGTCTTGCACCGCATGGCCGGGGCGCTCACCTACCGGGCGTGGAAAAACGGCCTGTTTCCCGCTGAGGCCGACGCCGAAGTTTTCTATGACGAGCTGCGCTATATTTTTCTCCACCAAATCGCCGCGCCGGAGCTGGAACAGTGGGGATTGCTGGGGCTGGACTGGGCTTACGGCCTGACGGATGCCGCCGCTTTCATTCCCCGCCATCGCATTGTTCCCTTTGAAACCGACAAGCCCCATGCCCTGAAGCGCATGAAAATCCTGGGCGATACGCTGGCGCTGGAGAACACCACCCTCTCTGCGTCGCCGAAAACCGGCGTGACCCTGCCGATTGAAAATATCGACAGCCCCGCCTTCATCGCCTGGAAAAGGGACTGCGACCTCCGGCAGGTCGCGGAAAGCCTCGGCCAGCGCATGCTGCAAACAGCAGCTTACCATGTGATGGATGCCTGCGACCGCGACAGCTTTTTCGGCTTCGACCCGGCGCACAACCCGAGGCTTTCCCGGGCCATGGACGAGGCGCGGCAGTCGGGGCTGTCCGAGGCGGCGATCCGCATGGCCATCAGTTACGCGGAGCAGGGCTATGAGGAAATTTCTTTCCCCGTTCCCGAAGAAGACCAGGCTGCTGGCCAATGCCTCAAGACCGTCCTGTCCGTGCCCGATGACTTTGTCGAGGCGGCGCTGACGGGGCACAGCATTTTGCTGTATGAAGCGGGCGAGCCCCAGCGCCATTATCCGGCGCAGAAGTTATGGGACGGGCTGGCGGAAGCCGTCTGGTCGTCGGGCGAGCCGGCGGTTTCCTTCCGCAGCAGCATCGAGTCCGCCAATGTTACCGGGCAGCCTTTATTCTGCGATACCACCGGCGGGTTTGTTTTCGTGGCCGGCAGTGAAGCGCCTTCCGCGACGGTCAATCTGCTCGCTTTCGCCCGTTTTGAGGGAGAGAGCGTCATCGACACGGACGCCCTACAGCATGTCGCGCGTATCCTAACTGTGGCGCTGGATGCCGTCTCCGGCGGCGGGGAATACCGCCCGCTCATGCTCGGCCTGACGAATATCGCAGCCGTGCTGATGGGCAGGGGGATCGCCTATGACAGCGATGCCGGACGCACGGCGGCGGCGCTGGCGGCGGCGCTGCTATCGGGCTGCGCTTATCAAACCTCGGCGGAAATAGCGGCGGAGAAGGGGGCCTTCCCGGCTTATGCCCCCCGCGCCAAAATATTCTTGCAGAACATCAAGGACAAGCTGGCGGCGCTGGCCGGTACGGCTTTTTTGCAAAAGGGGATGACGCGCCGACCGGCGCAGATCCGGACGACGCTCTGTCCTGATAGCGCGCTGGTCGATGCGGTGAAACAGGCATGGGAGAGCGCCTATCGCACCGGCAAGGAGACCGGCTTCCGCCACGCGCACCTGACGGGGATCGACACGGACCCGGCGGTGCAGGCGCTCCTGAACGGGCAGACGCAGGACATCATGCCTTCATCCGCGCTGGTGCGCTTTGAGGGGTATTTTTCCGATACGCTCGAAGGGGCGCAGCTCTACGGCAAGAAACTGAACCCAATGGCGCCCCGCGCGCTTTCCCGTCTCGGCTATACGGTCGCCGAGCGCGAAGACATCCATTTTTACGCGGTCGGGCACGGCACGCTGCTGGATGCGCCCCATATCAACCACAGGAGCCTGCGTGAAAAAGGCTTTCATCAGGCGGCGCTGGATGCGGTGGAATCCGCTCTCGCCGCGGCGCTGCATATCCGTTACGCCTTCAACAAGTGGACGCTGGGCGAGGAGTTCTGCCGCCGGGTCCTCGGTTTTTCGGCGGAAGAGCTGGACAGCGGCACCTTCGACATGCTCGCGGCCTTAGGCTTTTCGGAAGACCATATCGAGGCGGCGAATATTTACTGCTGCGGCACGATGACGTTTGAGGGCGCGCCGCACCTGAAGCCGGAGCATCTCGCCGTTTTCGACTGCGTGGCCCCTGCCGCCGCCTTCGGCGTGCGCCGCGTTTCCGCGCAAGCGCAGGTCAAGATGCAGGCGGTGCTGGAAACCTTCCTCTCCGGCGCCGTTGCCCATACTGTCCTGCTCAGCCATCCCGCCACGATTGAAGATGTGCAAAAACTGCTGCTGACGGGCTGGGAACTCGGCGTGAAGTGCTTAAGGCTCTACCGCGATAGCTGTTCCCTGCTGCATCCGCTGGTGCTGCCGGCAATCAAAACTGAAACAGTGAAAGTGAAAGAAGAAGAGGAGTCCCTGCCATGTCCCAAGCAATCCATAACCGCCTGAAAGAACTGGGCGTCGTGCTGCCGCAGCCAGCGGCGCCGGCGGCGAACTATGTCCCTTTCGTGCTGTCGGGTCCGATGCTCTATATCTCCGGCCAATTGCCGATCGCGGACGGCACGATGATGAAGGGCTGCCTCGGCAGGGGGGCGACGATAGAACAGGGGCAGGAAGCGGCCAAACTGTGCGCGGTGAATATCCTGGCCCATGCCAATGTAGCGCTGGGCGGCAACCTGGCGCGGATCGTGCGCTGCGTGAAGCTGGGCGGCTTTGCGGCCTCGACGGCGGATTTTTTCGATCATCCCAAGGTGATGAACGGCGCTTCCGATTTCATGGTGGCGGTGCTGGGCGATGCCGGGCGGCATGCGCGGTTCGCGGTCGGCGTGACGGCCCTGCCCTTCGGCGCGATGGTCGAAGTGGATGCCGTGTTTGAAGTGGCGGCATAAAAACCGGCGGTCGGCGCCGGTTACCGTCTGATGGCCGGAAATTTTTCTGTCGGGGCGTTGTTGTTGCTGCTGTTGACTTGTTCAACCGCCGCGGTTTTGAAGGTGTTCAGCAGCCTGCTTTTCATCCCGTCAAGCTCCGTCAGGGAAGATGCCTTGATGGATTGCAGGAATGCCTGGGCGGGCGACTGTGCCGCGATCACGTCCATTTCCTGCTGAACCTTGTTTGAGAGGCCGCCGAGGGCGGCATTTTCGTCAGACGCCAGTTTTTCAAAGTGGTTGGGCTGTTTCTTGTCTGTGGCGAGCGTGATGACGCCGGCGACGGCCAGCAGTTCTCCCACACCGGCCATGCCAAAGGCAAATTCGCTGAGCGGAATCGACAGTCCGCCTGTTATCGCAAAAAAAGCAACAGAGGTAACGGCCATTGCAACAAGGGTGAATGCGCCAATGGCGAGCGGCGCATTCTTTTCAGCGGCGTTCATTTCAGCCTTTCTTTCCAGCAGGCGATTATTTTCGTCGATGTAGCCCCGCATCTCCTCACGGAGGTTTTGCAAGGACATATACCGTTCTTCATCGCCCGGTATGGAGAATGCTGTTGCGATGCGGCTTTCATAGAGGGCGGTTACTTGCTGTACGAAACCTTGACCGGGAACATTCAGACCCTGTTCGCGGATTTGTTTTTTGAGCGCGTGGTGTTTTTTGAGCCAAGGCATGAAAAATTCCTTTCCTTTTTTAGTGAGGCCCTGCCAGTGGGGGACTGGCAGGGCCTTTAGTGCAGGGGGTCGTTATGACGGGGTTGACGGGGTTATCTTTACGGCAGATTGCTGGGAGTTATCGTCGTTGGCTGGGTTGCTGGCCGCTGCGAATGTGCCCGTCAGCTTGCTGGCGAAGGCTTTCATTTTTGACAGGGTGCTTGCTGCCGTGGATTTCTGCAGTTCTTCAACGGGCGTCTGTGTTTCGATGGTCTTCATTTCTTGCCTGACCTTGCCGAACAGGCCCGTCAGGACGGTATTGTTGGCGACTTCCGCGCTGGCGTATTTGTTCCTGACCCAGGGGAAGAGCTTGTTTTGTATTTTTGAGAAGGCAAGGGCGGTCAGGCCGACCAGCGTGGGCACCGCGACGACGAGGGTGGTGGTCGCTGCGGCCACGGTCGCGGCTGCGGCGATGACCGGGTAAGCCAGCAGGAGGCCGCCGCAGGCTGCAGCCAGGAAAAGGACGCCCCCCACAGCGGTGAGCAATTTGGCGCCTGTGGTGACGTCGTCGATCCTGGCGAAATTTTCCCTGCCGTGCATGGCCAGGTGTCTTGCGACTTTATCGAGAGCCAGATACTTTTCGCCGGCGTCTGCGATAGTCATGGCCTTCGATAGGTGTCCTTCGTAAAAACTCGTGATTTCCTGTGCGGACATATGGGTGGGTACTTTGTTTTGAACGGCGTCGGTCATGAAAAATCTCCCTCTTCGCGAAACACCAGCGATTCTGTCGCCGATCAGCATAGAAGGAGTGTATCAGATAATATAGTTATGTCAACAATCATTTAACATAAATCAAAAAAGAGTCCCAGCGGCATAAACCTAACATATTGATATCAAATATTTTTTTATGGAGATATTTTTTTGCGTAGCTGTCGCAGCACTCTCCGGCGTTGCCGGGGGAGCGGTTGGTTTTTCCGCTGATTTTTTGAAAAGGGCGCGCAGCCTGCCCAGCAGGGATAGCTTTTTTGCCGGGCTTGAGGTTTCGGCGGAAGGCTGTCCGTCCGGGGACAGCTTCTGCTGCAGTTTATTCTCAAGCCCCGTCAGCGCGGTGTTCTCCGCTTCTGTTTTGTCACGGGCGTCCTTCTCCATCTGGAACAGGGCTTTGGCGGATTCAAAAACAGTATAGCCGACGGCATAGGTAATGGAGCCAACGATGAGGAAGGTAATCAGCCCGGCGCCGGAAACGACGGAAGCGACGCCGGCAACGGCGGCAACGGCGCCGGCGCCGCCGGTGGCAAGGGCGACGACAGCGGCAGCGGTATTGGCGAACAGGCTGACCCGGCGGCGATGACGCCGGTTTTCTTTTTTGTGGTTGAGGAGGTCTTCCCGGAGGGCCAGCATGTCTTTTGCCGAAGTGGCTGCCGTGATGCGGGCTTCATAGAGGGCGGTCATCTGTTGCACAAAATCCTGTTTGGACTTGCTGCCAGCCTGTTTCTGGAGGGCATCCTGAACGATCTGGCGCTGGTTGCTCATGATAAAAGCTCTTTTTGGGATAAAATGAAGCTGCCGCCAATTTTTACGCCAGAAATTTCTCCATGGCAATCATTATTTACGAAAAATCGCTATAGTTTTGAAAACATTATGTTTTATTTCTTATGTAATCACCGTCTTGCCGGAGGTCCAAATAAACAGATGACGAAAACGCCCTGCTCTGATACTGAATCTAGGTTCTGTATAACAAAAGGCGGCGTGCAAGCATGAGCTGGATCACCAATTTCGTCCGACCCAAAATCAAGGCGCTGATGTCGAAAAAGGACATTCCCGACAACCTGTGGCAAAAGTGCCCGGGATGCCAGACGATGCTCTATCAGCAGGACCTGCAGAAGAACCTGAACGTCTGCCACCACTGCGGCTACCACATGCGGATGGAGGTGCTGGAACGCCTGCAGATGCTGTTTGACGAGGGGCTCTACCAGGTTTCCGAACTGCCGAAGACGGTCGCCGATCCGCTCAAGTTCAAAGACCGCAAAAAATACGCCGACCGCCTGAAGGATGCGCAGGCCGAAATCGGGCGCAAGGATGCCATTGTCGTGGCGCAGGGCATGATCGGCGGCGTGACGACGGTGATCGCCGCTTTTGACTTCAATTTTATGGGCGGCTCCATGGGCTCGGCGGTGGGCGACGGGCTGCTGACGGCGGCGCGGCTGGCGGTGGCGCTCAAGGCGCCCTTTATCGTCATCCCGTCCTCCGGCGGGGCGCGGATGCAGGAGGGGACCCTGTCGCTGATGCAGATGCCGCGCTCGGTGATCGCGGTGGAACTGGTCAAGGAAGCGCACCTGCCTTACATCGTCCTTCTGACCGACCCGACCACGGGCGGCGTCAGTGCGTCCTTCGCCATGCTGGGCGACATTCATATTGCCGAGCCGGGGGCGCAGATCGGCTTCGCCGGCCGCCGCGTCATCCAGGAAACGATCCGCGAGATCCTGCCCGAGGGGTTCCAGACCGCCGAATACCTGCGGGCGCACGGCATGGTCGATCTGGTCACGCCGAGGGCCGAGCTGCGCCAGCAACTGGTGACGCTCATCCATTTATTGATGAAGCGGAAGGTCGGTAAAACCCAGTATCGCGATGCAAAACCGAGCTAGGACACATCAGCATATAGAGCATAGCGTGTCCGCGCCGGGCTGGACTTATTCCCCCGTTCCCGATGTTGAAGGCGCGGTGCAGGAGATACGGCGGAAATATCCGGCGACGTATCCCGAGGGGGTCGGGCGCGTCCACGCGCTCCTTGAAAAGCTGGGCAATCCCCACCGGCAATTACCGTTTATCTTTCATGTCGCGGGCACCAACGGCAAAGGCTCCACGCTGGCATTCCTGCAGGCGGTGCTGGAGGCCGGCGGCCTGACCGTTCATAAGTACACTTCGCCCCACCTCGTCCGTTTTGAGGAGAGGATCGTGCTGGCGGGAAAAATGATCGCGCCGGAACTGCTGCTGTCACTCATTAAAGAGTGCGACCGCGCCGCCGCCGGCAGCCCGGTTTCATTTTTTGAATTTTTCACGGTGCTGGCGTTTCTTGCCTCTGCGCGCCAGCCGGCAGCGGCGATGCTGCTGGAAACGGGTCTGGGCGGCGCCCATGATGCGACCAATGTTGTCGGCGGCGACCGGCTGGTGTCACTGCTGACCTGCATTTCCTACGACCATACCCATGTTCTGGGCTCGACCCTGCCGGCGATCGCCCGGCATAAGGCCGGCATCATCAAACCGGGGCGCCCGTGCATTATTGCGCCGCAAACCTCATCTGAAGTGCTGGACGTTTTCAGCCGCCAGGCGGCGGCGGTGGCCGCGCCGGTTCATGCTTATGGCCGCGACTGGGAAGTCGCCTTCACGGCGGACGGTTTTGAATACAAGAGCGCGGCCAACAGGTTTCATCTGCCGCTGCCGCGGCTGGTCGGGCGGCATCAGCTGGATAATGCCGGCACGGCGCTGGCGGCGCTGGAGAAAAGCCCTTACGCCCATTTATTGCAGCAAAAGATACTGGAACAGGCCATGCAGAACGTCAGCTGGCCGGGCCGGTTGCAGCGGCTGACGGAAGGCCCGCTGGCGGAACTGCTGCCGCCGGGCTGGGAGCTGTGGCTGGACGGGGCGCACAATGATTCCGGCGCCGAGACGCTGGCCGGGCAGGCGACAGCCTGGGGCACGGCGCTGCCGTTGCATCTGGTGACGGCGATGAAAAGGACCAAGGATACGTGGGGTTTTTACCAGCTTCTTCTTCCCCACGCCGCGACGGTGCAGGCGGTGGAAGTAAATATGATTGAGGCGCCGATGACCGCGGCGGCAGCGCTCAGCGAACAGATCCGGCAGACGGGGTATGAGCGCGTCACGGTTGCCGCCGATCTGGAAGGCGCGCTGCGTTCGCTTGTCTCCCAATATCAATCCCCGCAGCGTATCCTGATTACAGGGTCCCTGTATCTGGTCGGCCACGCCCTGAAATGAACTTTCATCAGAAAACCATCCTGCATGGGTCGGCAGCGGCGCTGGAGGTGCGGGGTTATGCGCCAGCGGCGGTGCTGCTGCGGGGAAAGTCCGGCACGGGAAAGTCGGACCTCGCCCTGCGGCTGATCGCGGCGGGCGGAATGCTGGTCAGCGACGATCAGGTGGTTGTGGAGCGCCATCAGGATAAAATTATGGTTAGCGCTCCGCCGGCGATTCACGGCCTGATCGAAGTCAGGGGGGTCGGGCTTCTGAAATATCCGGCGGCGCCGCCGACGCAGCTCCGGCTGGTGGTCGATCTTGTGCCGCGGGAAGAAGTGCCGCGCCTGCCGGAGCGGGAAAGCGCGGATATTCTGGGTATCGCCATCCCTTTGCTGAAGCTGCACGCCTTTGACGCCTCTGCCCCGCTCAAGATCTTTAAGGCGATAGAACTGGTGCATACGCCTGAACTTTTGGTAGGATAAAAGAAACGGATGGAGGAAAAAAAATGATCGGTCTTATTCTGGTGACGCACGGGAATCTGGCGAAAGAGTTTATCGCCGTGATGGAGCATATCGTCGGCCCGCAAAAACAGGTGGCGGCCGTGTGCATGGCGCCGGAGGACGATATGGAGGCGAAGCGCCAGGAAATCGTAAAAAAATTGAAGGAAGTCGATAGCGGGAAGGGCGTGCTGATCCTGATGGACATGTTTGGCGGCACGCCGTCCAACCTGGCCATTTCGATGACGGAAGACAAGAAGGTCGAGGCGCTGGCCGGCGTCAACCTGCCGATGCTGATTAAACTCGCTTCCGTGCGCAAGACGGAAAGCCTGCAGCAGGCGGCCCTGAGCGGGCAGGAAGCCGGGCGCAAGCATATCAGCGCTGTTTCCGCCCTGCTGAATGCCTCATAACATCGATGACCGCTGCTTTTGAAAAAACCGTGCAGATCACCAACCAGCGCGGGCTGCACGCCCGGGCGGCGGCCAAGTTCGTCAAGCTGGTGGAAAGCCTGGATGCCGACGTCACCGTCATCAAGGACAACACCTCCGTCACCGGCTCCTCGATCATGGGGCTGCTGATGCTGTCGGCCAGCGTCAATACGCAGATCCGCATCGTCGTGAAAGGCCCGCGGGCCGAGCAGGCGCTGCAGGAACTGGTCAGCCTTGTCGAGCGCCGTTTCGATGAAGAATGAAATTGTCCTGACCGGGCTGGGCGTTTCGCACGGCATCGCCATGGGCCCCGCCTATCTGGTGCAGATCGAACATCCAAGGGCGCCGGAATATCTCCTGTCGCCGGAGCATATCGCGGCGGAGCTGGAGCGGTTTGACCATGCCGTCACGCAGGCGAAGAAAGAGATACAGGCCCTGAAGGAAAGGTCGGCCGGATTGCCGGAGGGAGCGGCGGCGGAGATCGAGCTGTTGCTGGACGTGCACCTGTCCATGCTGTCAGGCTCCCGCCTGATTAGGGGCGTGCAGCAAAGGATTGAGCAGGATGCCTTTAATGCCGAGCAGGCCGTCGAACAGGAAACTCACATTCTTGCTGAGCAGTTCGGGCGCCTGAAAGACCCCTATATCGCCGCGCGCGGCGAGGATGTGCTGGCGGTGGGGCACCGCCTGAACCGCATCCTGATGAATGTGCCGTATCTGTCCTTAAGCGATGTGCCGCCGGGCGGCATCGTGCTGGCGCGGGAAATCTCCCCGGCCGATACGGCGCTGCTCGATCCCCGCAAATTTTCCGGCATCGCGACGGTGCAGGGCGGCGTCGCCGGCCACACCGCCGTGATGGCGCGCAGCATGGGCCTGCCGGCGGTGCTGGGGTTGAGCCCGGATCTGCTCGACGGCGGCCATCACGGCGTTTTCGCGATTGTCGATGGCATCGACGGCAAGCTGGTGCTGAATCCAACCCCGACGACGCAGCGGATCTACGAACAGAAACTCCTGCAGCTGCAGCGGGATAAGAAAACCCTGAAGAAACTGGCGGCGCTGCCGGCCGTGACGATTGACGGCGTCGAGATATTGCTGAGCGCCAACCTCGAGATGCCGCGGGACCTGGATGACATCCAGGCCTCGGGCGCCAGGGGGATCGGCCTTTTCCGCACCGAATTCATGTTCATGAACCGCAAGAACCTGCCTTCGGAAGACGAGCAGTTCGAGAACATCGTCGAAGTCGTCCGCGCCATGAAGGGGGCGGTGGTCACCTTCCGCACCCTTGATATCGGCGGCGACAAGCTGGCCAGGTCGGTCGGGGAGTATTTGTCGGAGGCGTCCAATCCCGCGCTGGGCCTGCGCGCCATCCGCCTGTCGCTGAAAGAGCCGCATTTGCTGCGCACCCAGTTCCGGGCGATCCTCCGCGCCGGATTTTTCGGCGCGGTGCGGATTCTGCTGCCGATGGTGACAACGGCGGCGGAAGTGCAGCAGGCGCGGAAAATTCTCAAGGAATGTTATGCCGAACTGCAAAATGAGCGCGTGCCTTTGCCGCCGGCCCTGCCGCCGCTTGGGGCGATGATCGAAATCCCCGCCGCCGCGCTGTCGGCGGATTCGCTCGCGGCGGTGTCCGATTTTTTCGCGATCGGCACCAATGACCTGATCCAGTACACGCTGGCGATCGACCGCGGCAACGACCAGGTGGCGGCGCTTTTCAACCCCCTCAACCCGGCGGTGCTGCGGCTGATGGAGTTCAGCATCCAGGCGGGCCTCAGGGCGGGAATCCCCGTCAGCATTTGCGGCGAGATGGCGGCGGACCCGAAGTTCACCGCTCTCTTAAT
Source organism: Alphaproteobacteria bacterium (assembly GCA_021413445.1). Classification (GTDB taxonomy): domain Bacteria; phylum Pseudomonadota; class Alphaproteobacteria; order Micavibrionales; family UBA2020; genus PALSA-926. The sequence continues at coordinate 22,536 of JAIOQI010000056.1, forward strand.
CGGGCTTGGAATCCGCGAAATGTCGATGGGCTTCGCCAGCCTGCCGCGCGTCAAGCAGCGCATCCGCGAGTTGACGATCGAAAAGGCCGGCGAACATGCGCGGCAGGTGATGGATCAGTACGACCCGGAGCGGATTATCAGGATTGTTAATAGCTTCAAACCCTAGTCTTTCGGACTGGGGGTCTTAACGATGAAGAAAGCGCGCCATCGCATCATGGAACCTGAGGGTCATCCCCGGCTTTTTGACGGCGAAAACTGCGGGCCGCTGCAGTTCGGGTTGCGGGATGTCCCTGTTGATGATTTTCCTGAGTAGGGAGCATTCGTTGAATGCCTCCCTGGTCGGCTCTTTTCCGAGCTCTTTTTTCAGCCAGTAGTAATCGCTGACGATATCGCCCTGCTGTTCAAGATTGTAGTCGCTGAGGGCCTTGGTGCTGTCGGCCCGATAGGCGTATGAATCTTGGTAGGAGGGGTACTTTCTCCAAAGGTCGATCACACCCGGTACGCCGGTGCCTTTGATGTTGTTCTGCTGCTGCCAGATATGGGTCATTTCGTGGATCATGAAATAGTCCAGTGATGTTTTCATTGTGGTGGGGAAATAAATGGTATTGCCGATCGTCGCCACCGTCGTGGAAGACTGCAGGCAACTGACCTTTCCGAAAGAGATGCGCACTTTTGAATAATCGACGGTGTTGCCGAACACCGAGCGGGCATCTTCCGTATAGTTTTCCGGCAGGGGGGTCTTTTTATTAAGGACTTGCCTGCCCCCGAAATCCAGGCCGAGGGCCGAGGAGGCCGTCAGCATCAGGCCCAGAAACACCCTTTTGGCAATTTTCAGCGCTTTCATTCAACGGCTCCTGACGGCTTCAGACACCGGGCCTGACGGCTGGCTTCTTGTGGGGTTTGGCCGGGGGGATGTATTGCTCGACGGTCTTCTTGAGCAGGGCCCATTCCCTGGGTACCGCCCGGTCGGGATGCCGGGCGATGTTCTTTTTCATGGCGGAATAGGTCGCAACGATTTCCGCCTGCTGCTCGATGTTGTAATCGACGAGGGTTTTCTTGCTGTCCAGCGTATAGGAATATATGTTCTCATGCTGCGAAGAGAAAAGGTTCTTCGCCCAGAGCGTGACGGCCCCGGTGACGCCGGTGCCCTTGATGTTGTGCTGGTTCTGCCAGACATGCGTCATCTCGTGAATGAACAAGTCGCTCTCCGCCTTGGGCGTGGGCGCATAGCCGATGGTGATGACCGGCGGCTTCGGTTCGCTCGGTTTGCTGTCCGGGTTTTTTTTGTCGTCTTTGGTCTTTTTGGGTTCCGGGGGCGGCGGATAATGTATGGTATTGCCGATCACGACCACCGTGCCCGGCGACTGGAAGTAGCTCACCTTGCCGAAGGCGATGCGCACTTTGGAATAATCGATGGTGTTGCCGAAGACGGCTTTGGCCTTTTTTTCCTGGTCTGCCGACAAAGGCTTGCTTTCCTGCGACAGCAGCCTGACCCCCATATCAATGCCGGCGAAGGCGGCAAAGGAAAGGACCAGTCCCAGAGTCACTCTTCTTATGATTTTGAATACGCGCTTCATCCGGACTCCGTTGTTGAGCATCGACGAATTGTAGGGTAATCCATCAATTATGTAAAGGTTAAAATGGTTAATTTGATGATGTCACCAATCAATAACCTAGACAATGCGTTATTTTTCCTTATTTTGGGGGCGGTTGAATGAATCGATATTGATAATTATGGAGAAAATGATGGTGATGGCACAAGCGAAGGCACAATCTGCGGGCGATTTCAAAGTAAAAGACCTCTCCCTGGCCGAATGGGGCCGCAAGGAAATCGCGATTGCCGAAACCGAAATGCCCGGCCTGATGGCGCTGCGCCGGGAATTCAAGGGCAAGAACCCGCTCAAGGGCGCGCGAATCGTCGGCTGCCTGCACATGACCATCCAGACCGCCGTCCTGATCGAAACGCTGACCGAACTGGGCGCCGAGGTGCGCTGGTCGTCGTGCAATATTTTCTCGACGCAGGATCATGCGGCTTCCGCCATCGCCGTGAAAGGCATCCCGGTTTTCGCCTGGAAGGGCATGAGCGAGGAAGAATTCTGGTGGTGCATCGAGCAGACCATCCACGGCCCCAACGGCTGGACGCCGAACATGATTTTGGACGACGGCGGCGACGTGACCAAGCTGATGCACGACAAATATCCCGAGCTGCTGAAGAACGTCAAGGGCCTGTCCGAAGAAACCACCACCGGCGTGCACCGCCTGTATGAGATGGAGAAAAAAGGCCTGCTCAAAGTGCCGGCGATCAACGTCAATGACAGCGTGACCAAATCGAAATTCGACAACCTCTACGGCTGCCGCGAAAGCCTGGTCGATGGCATCAAGCGCGCCACCGACGTGATGGTCGCGGGCAAGATCGGCGTCGTCTGCGGCTATGGCGACGTGGGCAAGGGCTCGGCGGCGTCATTGCGCAGCCAGGGCGCCCGCGTGCTGGTGACGGAAGTCGATCCCATCTGCGCACTGCAGGCGGCGATGGAAGGCTATCAGGTCGTGACGATGGACGAAGCGGCGGCGCAGGGCGACATTTTCGTCACCGCGACCGGCAACATCGACGTCATCACCCTGGATCATATGCGCCAGATGAAGGACCGCGCGATTGTCGCCAACATCGGCCACTTCGACAGCTAGATACAAATTGAAGCGCTCAAGAATTACAAGTGGGAAGAGGTGAAGCCGCAGGTCGATGAAGTGATTTTCCCCGACGGCAAGCGCCTGATCGTGCTGGCCAAGGGACGGCTGGTCAATCTTGGCTGCGCCACCGGTCACCCCAGCTTCGTGATGAGCGCGTCCTTCACCAATCAGGTGCTGGCGCAGATCGAGCTGTGGCTCCACCATAAAAATTACCAGAACAAGGTCTATGTGCTGCCGAAACATCTCGATGAAAAAGTTGCCCGCCTGCACCTCGAAAAACTGGGCGTCCACCTGACGCAGCTTACGGAAAAACAGGCGGAATACCTGGGGATCGAGGGAGAAGGCCCGTTCAAGCCCGGGCATTATCGGTATTGATTATCCCGTACATCATCCCGGCTTCATGTGGGGGTTCAGATGCCTGCTCAAATTGGGCATGACGTTCAAGGCTTTTTTCCGAAAGGATTTTTTGGCCTCTGCACAGCAGGACCTGATTTCTGCGCCGGGAATTTTGGAATTATGTCGAGCCCCCTCCCTCTGTAGAGAGCGGAACCGAAAGCATTGACGTCATTGTAGCCGTCATCCCCTATTTTTTCAATTTCTTCTGCCACTTTTGAAAGCACAGGATGGATATTTTCGCGTCCTTCCCGCTCAATGAATTTCGCTAGCCTGCAAGCAATATCCCTGAAGCTTGTGAGGCTGTTGGGATTGAAGCTGCAAACACCATTTTCCTTGCTGATAAGAGAATCTTCAAGGGCGCGGGCAATTTGCGCAAGGAACAACGAATCGATATTAGACATGATGATCCTCCATTATCTTCATCATGTTATAGAAAACAAGTTAATAACTACTGAAGAATTTAAAAAATGCTTTAATATCTAGGGGCTAGTTTCATAAAATATTGCCATCCCGTCGAAGGGCGGGGTCTGGCCGCGCATGCAAGGCATGCGCCTTTATAAATCGCGGCAAAGCCTCGAGCCGGATGCCGCTCGTCAGCGGCATGGCGATGCATTTTAACGAGTCCGCCGCAACTCTTCATTGTTCGCACGGACAAAGCGCTTTAACATGAAGGCATGATCTATGCCGACTCCAACATTCCGTTGAGACAAGCGAAGCCGTCGGCTCTGAGCAAGCTGCTGGATATGTTGCTCCCGTCCCGCCGCCTGACCCGCAGGTTGGTGCAGGAAAACCAGCAGCTGGAGGCTTTCCTGCACGCCGTGCCGATTGAATATTGCAGCCTGGACCCGTCCGGGGTGCAGGCCATTTCGCCCGGGTTTTGCTCCCTGCTGGGCATCAAAAAAGCCGATGGGCTGCAGGATATCCAGGCGGCGATCACCGCCGGCGACGCCGCCGCTTTGGAGGGCCTGTTCGACCGGCTGCGGCAATACGGCGAAAATTTCGAGATCAGCGTCAATACCGCCGCCGGCGGGAGGACGCTGAAGATTTCAGGCAAGCGCGGCGCGGTGAGCGACGGCTCGCAGGTTTTCTCGGTGATCTGGATTTACGACATCACCGACTTTGCGCGGGCGGCCATGCGCGGCATGGAAGCGGTTTCCGCCGTCGAAAAACGCGAGAATGAGCTGCGCGGCGCGCTGCATGCGCTGCCCTTTCCGCTGTGGATGCGCAACCAGAAGCTGGACCTGACCTGGTGCAACAAGTTTTATGCCAAGATCGTCGATGATACCGGCGCCTCGGTGATTGCCGAGCAGAAAGAGCTGCCCATCACCGGGGTCGGCAAGAATGACCTGAGCCAGCGCCTCCTGGCGCAGCGGGCGGTGACCAAGCAGGCGCCGCAGTCGTCGCGCGGCCACGTCATCATCGACGGCCAGCGGCGGCTGATCGAGATGATCGAAATCCCCCTGGCCGCCGAAAAGCGCGGCGTGGGGATCGCGATTGACGTGACCCGGGAAGAAGAATGGGAATCCGCCTATAAAAGGCTGGCGGCTTCCCACCGCGAGGCCATGGAGCAGCTGCGCACCGCGATTGCGATGTTCGATGTCGAGACCCGGCTGGAGTTTTATAATTCCGCCTACGAGCAACTGACGGGAATGTCGGGGGCCTGGCTGGACACGCGGCCCAAGCTGGCCGAGATCATCGACAAGATGCGCGAGCTGCGCAAGCTGCCCGAGCAGGCCGACTACAAGCAGTTCAAGCTGGGCTGGATCGACAAATTCACCACGCTGATCGAGCCCTACGAGGAAATGCAGTACCTGCCCGACGGCACCGTCATCCGCATGATCGTCGTGCCGCGCCCGATGGGCGGCAGCCTGCTGACGCTGGAAGACGTCACCAGCCATCTGCAGCTGGAAACGTCCTTCAACACCCTGATGGCGGTGCAGCAGGAAACCATGGACAACCTGCTCGAGGGCATCGCGGTCTTCGGCGAGGACGGGCGCCTCCGGCTTTCCAACCAGGCTTTCGCGAAGACCTGGAGCCTGACGCCGGAAGACCTGACGCCGGCGACGCATATCTCGAAGCTGGTGGAAAAAATCAAGCCCATGTTCGACGAAAAATCATGGCCGGAGGCGCGGAAAATCATCCTCAGCAACGGCCTGGAGCGCGAGCCCCGGCGCGGCCGCCTGCAGCGCAGCAACGGCTCCATCCTCGAATATTCGATTCAGCCTTTGCCGGACGGCAACATCCTCAATGCCTATTCCGACATCACCGACACGGTCAAGGTCGAGCAGGCGCTGCTGGAAAAGAACGCGGCGCTGGAAGAGGCGGAGCGCCTGAAAACTGATTTCCTCGCCAATGTGTCCTACCAGCTGCGCACGCCGCTGAACGCGATCATGGGTTTCGCCGAGATGCTCAACCAGCAGTACTTCGGCAAGCTTAACGAGCGCCAGCTTGAATACACCACCAGCATGATCGAGGCGGGGCACCGGCTGGTCTCCCTCGTCAACGACATTCTCGACCTTTCGACCATCGAGGCCGGCTACCTCAAGCTTTATCCTTCCGAAATCAACATCAAGGAGCTGATCGAGCGCGTCGTCGCCCTGACCGAGGAGTGGGCGCAGAAGCAGCGGCTGGAAATCGAGATCCGCTGCCCGGACGCCGCGCTGTCGCTGGTGGCGGACGAGCGGCGCATCAAGCAGGTGCTGCTCAACCTCATCAGCAACGCCTTCAACTACAGCCCGCACGGCGGCAAGGTGATATTGTCGGCGGAAAAGGCGGGGGACTACGTGTTGCTCGGCGTCCGCGACACCGGCATCGGCATCCCGGCGGAGGACATGGCGCGCGTTTTCACCCCCTTCGACAAGATCAGCAGCCGCAAAGTGCAGCGCCGCAGCGGCGCCGGCCTCGGCCTGACGCTGGTGAAAAGCATCGTCGAGCTGCACGGCGGCCAGGTGACGATCGAGAGCAAGGAAGGCGCCGGCACCTACGTCGCCTGCCGCCTGCCGCTGCGCATGGCCGTGGCGGAGAAGCTTCCGGCGGCTTAGGCTTGCAATAGACTTCTTGAACAACTCCCTCCTCGTCATCGCGAGCGGGCGGAGCCCGCGTGGCGATCCAGAAAAAGGTCGTTGTGCAAACAGCCCTGGATTGCTTCCCGCTTCGGCTTCGCCTCGCGGTCGCAATGACGGAAAAGCGGGTAATGCAAGAAGCCCAGTATGACGGCATGACTGCCTTTTGCACCCCGCAGCCTATCCCCGCGAAAGGCGGGGTGGCGGTTTATAGTTATTTTTTCTATTTATTTTCAATGAGATATGATTATTTTGAAGTTTTACCCTGATTGTTTTATGGAGAATCTCCTACAATACGTTCCATAATATTTAACAAAGGGGGATACAGATCATGACTAAAGAGAGCGCGAAGAAAATCGGCGATGTGATGAAGGATGGCACCATTTATGCTGGTATTTCACCTGACACAGGGAAAGAAATGTACGCAGCGCCTGTCGATGCCCCCCAAGAGCATGACATTTAATCAAGCAGCGAAATACGCCAAAAGCCTCAAAGTTGGCGGCAAAAAAGGCTTCCATGTTCCTTCGGAAGCGGAACTGAAAGTCCTTTTTGATAACCGCAAAAAGGGCGCCTTGAAAGGGACGTTTAATTTAACCGGCGCCAATCGCTCCGGTTGGTATTGGTCATCCGCGCCCGGCTCCCAGCACACCCCCACGGGCAAGAAGCTGACACGCGCCGACGATGATTTCGGCGCGAGCGTCCAGCGTTTTAGTGACGGGCTTCAGTTCAGTGTCGGTAAGGATGAAACTTTCAGTCTGTCCGTCCGCTGCGTCCGGTGCTGATCAACTATAATACTTAAATCCGCTGCTCTTCCATCCACGCCAGAACCTTCTCCGGCGCGGGGGCATCCACCGTCAGGTCCGCCGCGATCTGGTGGCGGAACCAGGTGACTTGCCGCTTCGCGTAGTGGCGGGTGGATTGTTGGGCGGCGATGGTGGCTTCTTCCAGGCTGATTTTACCGTCGAGATAGGCGGAGAGCTCCGGATAGCCGAGGGCTTTGCTGAGCGCCGCATTGGCGGGGCAGTGTTCCCTGAATTGCTTGACTTCCTCCAGCGCGCCCGCTTGCAGCATCTGTCCGAAACGGGCGTTGCAGGCGGCGTAGAGTTTGTCGCGCGGCGGCAGCAGGGTGATAGTCAGGAAGCGCAGGTCTTCCGGCGGCGGGACGGGCGGCAGCGCCTGCCATTCCGCCAGGCTTTTGCCGGTGGCTTCCAGCACTTCCCAGGCGCGGACCAGCCGCTGGGTGTTGAAAGGCGGCAGCCTGACCGCCATCACCGGATCGCGTTTCGCCAGTTCCTGATGGAAGGCGGGGTTGCCGAGTTCTTTTTGCAGGGCGGAGATTTTGTCGCGCAGGCCGTGCGGTATGTCGGGGATGGGGCTGATGCCCTTCAGCAGCGTCTTCAGGTAGAACCCGGTGCCGCCGACGATGATCGGCAGCTTGTTTTCCGCCTGCGCCTTGTTGATTTCGTCAAGGGCGCGCTCCCGCCATCTTGCCGCCGAACAGGTGTCTTCCGGGGGCAGGGCGGCATAGAGCTTGTGCGGGATTTTGGCGCAGTCTTCCGCCGGGGGCTGCGCCGTCAGGATCGGCAGGCCCTGATAGATCTGCATCGAGTCGCCGTTGATGACCACGCCGGACAGCGGTGAAGCCAGCGCCAGGGCGAGTCCCGATTTGCCGCTCGCGGTGGGGCCGCCGATGATCAGGACGGGTTTTTTCACCAGCTGCTGTTATTTCTTCAGCTTCAGCGCCACGAAGCGCATGTCGTCCTTGCGGGCGATGAAGAGCAGCACCGAGGCGCGTTTGGCTTTTTCCGCCGCGGCGATTTTAGCGGCGGCATCTTCCGGCGTCGCCACTTCCTGCTGGTCGATTTCAACGATCACATCGCCTTCCTCAAGTCCTTTGCTGGCGGCGGCGCCGTCCTTCCTGACCTCGGTAATCAGCACGCCGTCGGTGGAGGGCGGGATCTTGTAGGTGTCGCGGAGCTGGTCGGTGAGCGGCGCCAGGCTGAGGCCCACGCTTTCCACGGCGGTCGAGGGGATGCCCGCTTTTTTCTCTTCTTTTTTCCCGGCGATCATCCCGGTCTCTTCGGCTTTTTCAAGCTGGCCGAGATCGACGGTGACGGTGAGCTCCTTGCCTTTGCGCCAGAGGGTGAGGGCGGATTTTTTTCCGACTTCGGCATCGGCGACAAGTTTGGGCAATTGGCGCATCTGGTCGATGGCGACGCCGTCGAATTTCAGGATCACGTCGCCGGACTTGATGCCGGCCTTTTCCGCCGGGCCCTTGGCGGTGACGCCGGAGACCAGCGCGCCCACCGGCTTGTCGAGGCCGAGGCTTTCGGCGATTTCGGGGGTGATTTCCTGGATGCGCACGCCCAGCCAGCCGCGTTTGGTCTTGCCGTATTTTATCAGCTGTTCGACGACGCCTTTGGCCAGGGTGGAGGGAACGGCAAAGCCGATTCCGACCGAGCCGCCCGAGGGCGAGAAAATCGCCGTATTGACGCCGATAACCTCGCCGTTCATGTCGAACATCGGGCCGCCGGAATTGCCGCGATTGATCGAGGCGTCGGTCTGGATGAATTCATCGTAAGGCCCGGCGTTAATGTCGCGGTGGCGGGCGGAGACGATGCCGGCGGTGACGGTGCCGCCCAGGCCGAAGGGGTTGCCGATCGCCAGCACCCATGAGCCGACGCGCGCCTTGTCGCTGTCGCCCCAGGTTGCGGCGGTCAGGGGCTTGGGCGATTTCACCTTGAGGACGGCGATGTCGGTTTTTTCGTCCGTGCCGACCAGCGTGGCATCGAGGCTGGCGTTGTCGTTCATGATGACCTTGATTTCATCGGCATCCTTGATGACGTGATTGTTGGTGACGATGTAGCCGTTGGCCGCATCAATGACAAAGCCCGAGCCGAGCGAAGCGGCTTTTTCCTCGGTCTGCGGCCGGCCGTTCTGGTACTGGTCGTAGAAATCCTTGAAAAACTCTTCGAACGGGGAGCCCGGCGGCAATTCCGGCATCGGCGGCAGTTCGCCCTTGGCCGGCGCTTCCAGTTTCATGGTGGTGGAGACGTTGACGACGGTGGGCACCAGCTTTTCAGCCATGTCCTCAAATCCGGGACGGCTTTCCGCCACGGCTCCGGTTTGCGCACATGCAGGTATCGTGTGCGACAGAATGCTGACACATACCAGCACCGTCGCAAAACAGGTTAAAGGTGAAATGCGTTTTTTCATTGTCAGAACCTTTCGTTGCGAAATAAAACGTGGACGGACTCTAGACCTGCTTTAAAAGACGGTCAACCTCTGGTAAATATCTCAGATTAAGGAAACCTAAATATCTCTTATTCTGAAGAAGCCTGTTTTTTAACTGGTAAGCTTTTGGTATAAATAAAGAAATCGGTGTCTTGAGCGTCCGAAATGCATCAGGGAATTTCATGGGTATCCTAGACGGGTTTTTTAAGCCTTTTATCAAAGCGCTCCGGCAGCCGGTCGAGTCGTTCATTCGCCTGGAAACCTCCGATGACAAAACCACCTTCGCGGCTGAAGACGGCTCCCTGGTGACGCTGGTGCGCGTGGACGGTTCCTATCAGCTGATCGGCGATCAGGAATACAAGAAGATCATCGAGGATTCGGTCATCAAGTTCGGAACGCGGTTTGACAAGCCGGGGCATGCGATCCAGGTTTACTTCGTGCGCAACTACGACCGTATCGGCGAGGAAGTCCGCCGCCTGCTGCGCCCCAACCAGCAGGCCGCCAAAAACATCGGCCTTGAGATCGACGATATTTTTGCGGAGCGCGCCACGCATCTCAGCAATTACCTGGCCTGGGAAGAAATTTATTTTGTGCTATGGACGCGCCCGTCGATCCTCAGCAAGTCGGATTTTGCGCGTGAAGCGGAAGGCGCCCGCAAGCGCCGGTGGATCAAGGCGCTGGATGCGCAATATCCCTTTGCCGCCGTCGAGGGCCTGCGCACCCGGCAAAAAAGTTTTTCGACGGCGATTATCACCGCCCTGAAGGAAATGGGCCTGCGGGCGGCCGAGGTGGAGGTGCATGAGGCGATGCGCATCATCCGCGCCAATCTTTTTCAGGGAAGCATGGACAGCGAATGGAAGCCCTGCCTGCCCGGCGATCCTATACCGGCGCGCTCGCCGGAGCATGCCACGGATCTTTCCGAGTTGTTGTGGCCGCCGCTGCGCCAGCAGCTTGCCTCTGTTTCCGCCCGCGTCATCAACGACCATATCGTGGAGATGGGCAAGTACGTCTGGGGCGGGGTCGATATGGTGCTGGGCCCGCAGGATCCACTGCCGTTTCCGGCGCTGCTGAACCGCCTGTCGGAAAGCAAGACGCCGTTCCGCATCTCTTTCCTGATCGAAGGCGGCGGCGTCCAGGGGATGGCGATGCAGTCCTTCCTCGCCTCCGTTCTGGCCGTCACCAATGCCGAAAACAAGCAGGTCGGGGATTCGCTGAAGGGCCTGGCGGTGATGTCGCGCAGCGAGCCGATCGTCAAGCTCAGGATTTCCTTCTGCACCTGGGCGCCCAAGAATAACATCACCCTGCTCGAAGACCGCCTGTCCACCCTGATGCAGGCCGCGGAAAGCTGGGGTTACTGCCAGGTGTCGCAGCTGACGGGCGACCCGCTCGATTGCGTCATGTCGTCGGCGCTGGGCATCGCCTGCGCCTCCACGGCGCCGCCCGGCATCGCGCCGCTGTATGAAATGATGAAATTGCTGCCGTGGCAGCGCGCGGCGAGCCCGTTCGAGCGGGGGTCCATCCTGTTCCGCACGCCGGACGGCCGGGTGTGGCCGTACCAGACCGGCACCAACGTCACGACGACGTGGTTCGATTTGATCTTCGCGCAGCCCGGCGGCGGTAAATCGGTCCTGATGAATACGCTTAACCTCGGCACCTGCCTGACGGCCGGCATGTCCAGCCTGCCGTTCGTGGCGGTCATCGATATCGGCCCGTCGTCGGCGGGGCTGATCTCGCTCATCAAGGACGCGCTGCCGCCGAACCGCCGTCATGAGGCGGTCTCCTTCCGCCTGCAGATGAACCAGCAATTCGCCATCAACCCCTTCGACACCAAGCTCGGCATGCGCGTTCCGCAGGTCACCGAGCGCAGCTTCCTGGTCGAGCTGCTGACGCTGCTGTGCACCCCGCCCGGGCAGTCCGACCCCTATGACGGCATTTCCCAACTGGCGGGTATGGTCGTGGATGAAATGTTCCGCTGGCGGGACGACAGCATCGCCAACGCCGAACCGCGCCCCTATCTGCCGCGCATCGACCAGGCGGTCGATGACGCCCTGCGCAAGCATGAAGTCACCTTGCCGGCGCGGGCTTACTGGTGGGATGTGGTGGATATCCTGTTCGACAAGGATTTGACCTTCGAGGCCAGCCTGGCGCAGCGCTATGCGATGCCGACGCTGGGCGACGCCGTATCGGCGGCGCGGCGGCCGCAGATCCGCAACCTGCTTGACGAAACCTCCATCGGCGCCAGCGCCGAGGGCGTCATCCACGCTTTCGAGCGGATGATTACCTCCGCCGTGCGCGAATTCCCGATTTTGTCGTCGGTGACTAAATTCTCCCTCGCCGAAAACCGCATTTGCTCCCTTGACCTCGCCGACGTCTGCCCGCAGGGCGATGCGACCTCAGACCGCCAGACCGCGATCATGTACATGCTGGCGCGTTTCGCGCTGGTGACGCCGTGGTGGATCAACGAGGAGGCCCTGGCGCAGATGCCGGCCAAGTACCGCTCCTATCACGAGGCGCGCCTGCGCAGTTTCGCCGAAACGCCGAAACGCCTGTGCTATGACGAGTTCCACCGCACCAGCAGTTCCAAATCCGTGCGCGGGCAGATCGTGCGCGACGTGCGCGAGGGCCGCAAGCGCGGGATCCAGATCGTGCTGTCCTCGCAGATGCTGGGTGACTTTTCCAGCGACATGGTGGATCTGGCGACCGGCGTCTGGGTATTGGGTACGGCCATTTCGGATAGCGCCGTGGATGCAACGCAGAAATGCTTTGGTTTGACCGACACCGCGCGCTGTATCATCCGCCACAAGCTGACCGGCCCCAAAGCCGGCGGCGCGCCCTGCCTGCTGATCCTGGGCACGACCGACGGCAAATATGAACAGCACCTGATTAATACGCTGGGGCCGATCGAGCTGTGGGCTTTCTCGACGACGGCGGAAGACGTGGCGATCCGCTCACGCCTTTATGCGCTGCTGGGGGCCTCGGCGGCCCGCCGCCTGCTGGCGGTGAATTTTCCCGGCGGTTCGGCGCGTTCGGAAATCCGCCGGCGCGTCACGATGCTATCGGACAAAGGCGTCGATCCGGAAAAGGCGACAGTGGGCGCCGTGACCGACCAGATCGTCGAAGAGCTGACCAGCGGCACAAAAATCAAGACGGCCGCCGCTTTGACCGCGCCGGAAGCGCCGCCCCCCCCGGCCCCGCCACCGCCACCGCCACCGCCGGCTGCGCCGGCCAAGGCTGCAAGCTAGGCGGCGGCCTGGAGTTTTGACGGCAGTCCGGCGGTGTTGTTGTTGCTACGGAGAGGAGAGAGGACATGCCGGTTTCATATATTGTTCTAGCAATTATTGTTCTTCTTATTTTTGCCGTCGTGGTTATCTATAACGGACTGGTGAAGTTCAAGAACCTTGCGCTGGAGGGGTGGAGCGGGATCGATGTGCAGTTGAAGCGCCGCGCCGACCTTATCCCTAACCTGATTGAAACCGTGAAGGGCTATATGACGCACGAGCGGGGCGTGCTGGAGACGGTAACGGAAATGCGCGCCGCCGCGATGAAAGCGACCGACCCGGCCGGCAAGGGCAAGGCGGAGGGGATGCTTTCCGGGGCGCTCGCCAATTTATTCGCCGTGGCGGAGAACTATCCGGATCTCAAGGCCAGCCAGAATTTCCAGGAACTCCAGAAGGCCCTTGCCGAGATTGAGGACCAGATCCAGCTTTCAAGACGCTATTACAACGGCGCGGCGCGCAATCTGAATATTCAGATCCAATCCTTTCCTAATAATTTGATCGCGGGGATGTTCCGGTTTCAGGAAATGAAATATTTCGAAATGGAAAACTCTGCGGACAGAAACGCGCCGCAAGTGGCTCTCCGGCCGTGAATGCGTTCAGGTTAGCCCTGGTTTTAGCCTTTCTATTGCTCATTCCGGCAACCCAGGCCTTGGCCGGAAGCGAAAAGATAATCAGCTTCAAAAGCTACATTACGATCAGGCCGGACTCGGTTGCGGAGGTGACTGAAACGATCGCTGTCATGGCGACCGGAGAGCAGATCAAGCACGGCATTTACCGCGACTTTCCGACGACCTATCGCGACAAGCTGGGAAATATTATCGAAGTGGGTTTTCGGGTAAAAAAAGTCCTGCGCGACAACCGGCAGATACCGTATAGCATTGAATCGCTCTCCAACGGAAAAAGGATTTACCTGGGCGACCCGCATGTCCTGATAGCGCCCGGCACGTATAGCTTTGTCCTCAACTATGAAGTTGACCGGGAACTGGGGTATTTCAGGGACTATGATGAGTTTTACTGGAACGTGACCGGCAACGGCTGGGTTTTTCCGATCGACCATGCCGAAGCGACAATCGAGATCCCCACCAACGCAAAGATACTCCAGCAATCCGGCTATACCGGCTATAGCGGTTCCACCACGCGCGATTATGCCGTGACGGAGAACAGCGGCGATAAAATCACTTTTGCAACGACCCGGGGCTTAGGTCCGAAAGAAGGCCTGACGGTGGCAGTCGGCTGGCCGAAAGGCTTTGTCAAAGAGCCGTCCGCCCTTGATGGAATAATATTTCTTGTCAGGGACAATGCCGGTATCGCCTCGGGTCTGGGCGCTTTCTTCCTGCTGCTGATGTATTATACCGCCATCGTATGGAGGGTGAAAGCAAATGAGCCGCTAAAAACGGTTATACCCTTATTTGCCCCGCCCAAGGATATCCCGGTGGCCGCAGTGAGTTACATTTATCACAAGGGCATCGACGATAAAACGCTGCCAGCGACGATCATCAGCATGGCCGTCAGCGGGTATTTAAAAATTACGCAGCAAGAGGGCATAAGAAGTTTTTCCGGAATGGTGAATATACCGGGCCAGTTCCTGCTTGAGAAAAGCAAGTCTCCCGCCGTGCTGCCCGATATTGAAAAAATGACCGGTGATGCGCTGTTCAGCGAAGGGGATGCCCTGGCCCTGAAGAAAAGCTATTGCGGGATTTTACAGCGCGCCATGCAGAAACTGACAGCAGGATTGCAGGCTGATTTCCGGGACGGTTATTTTTGCGATAACTCCCTGTTTATCAAAGGCGGGCTTGCCTTCACCCTATTGTCAGGCATCGTTGTCTTTGCCCCGGCGCATTGGGCGGTGACGCCATTACCCGCCATCATCATCGTGCTGACTTTTTTGCTGAACGGATTCTTCCGGCGGCGCGTAAAATCATATACCAGCCGGGGCAAGGATGTGGCGACGGAGATAGAGGGGTTCAAGATGTTTCTCTCCGTCACGGAGACAGAGCGCTTCAACCTGCTCAATCCGCCGGAGGTCACGCCCGAGCTGTTCGAGAAATATTTCCCTTATGCGGTCGCCTTGGGGGTTGAAAACAAGTGGGGCGATAAATTCAGCAGCCAGTTGATGGCGAGGGGCCGGGATCCGCAGAGCTACCATCCACGCTGGTACGGCAGCCCTCACCCCCTGTCTCTGAGCCAGTTATCGTCCAATCTTGGCAGCGGACTCTCCTCCGCCATTTCCTCATCTTCTTCGCCCCCTGGCAGGTCTTCCGGCAGCCGCGGCGGCGGCTCTTCCGGCCGCGGCGGAGGCGGTGGAGGCGGCGGGGGTTTTTAATGCGGGATGCCTGCTTCTTTGCCCTTTCGACGCTGATAATTCCCGGCAGTCTTTACAAGCTAGAAAGAATATGTGTAGATAAAGAATATGTGCAGATTTGAAATATGGATCTATTACTCCGCGGATCGAATTAAAGAAATAAAGCAAGTATAAGAAATCAAAGAAAAATCTCCTGCGCGCATAGCTGCTGATCGATACGGGCAATATGTAAGGAAGAGGGGGAGGGGTGATGATCGCGAGCGGATTGAATTTTCTGGTGATAGATGATGATGACTTTCTGCAGCTGGCCACCAAAAATATGCTGCGTTCGTTTAATGCCGCCAAGATATTGGCGGCTCCCAATGGCATAAAAGCATTAGAGATACTGCAGGTGTCGAATGCTGAGCCGATAGATATAATCCTCTGCGACCTGAATATGCCGGGGATGGACGGCATGGAGTTTCTCCGCCATTTGGGCGAGTCGCACTACGACGTCTCGGTCATTGTCGTCAGTTCGCATGACGATGCGCTGATTGCCGCAGTCAAAAAGATGGCGCTGGCATACGGTATCAGGCTGTTGGGGTCCATACAGAAACCTATTTCACGGGCACAGCTTGAAGCCCTTATTTTGCAGCACAAATCCGCGCGGCCCAAGACGCCGCCCACGGCTGCCGCTGCGCCGGTCTTTACGCTTGAGGACATCTTGCGGGGCGTAGAGGAGCGGCTGTTCGAGCCCTTCTATCAGCCCAAGATAGAGTTTAAAACCGGGCTTATCAGCGGTGCGGAGGCGCTGGCCCGCTGGATTCATCCCCGGCATGGCGTCATCGCTCCCTATGCCTTTATAAGGGCCCTTGAGACGAGCGGGAATATCGACGGGCTTACTTTCCTGATCCTGGAAAAAGCCTCCGCCGCCTGCCGCTTATTACACGATAAAGGCCATGCGATCCCCATTTCGGTCAATTTATCGCTGACATCGCTCAGCAACCCCGCGCTGGCGGACAAGATCACGCGGGTGGTGCGGAATGCGGGCATTGACCCGCAGTATATCATTCTTGAAGTGACCGAATCTGCGACCATGACCAATGTCGCCCCCGCTTTGGAGAATCTGGCGCGTTTGCGCATGCACGGCTTTGGCCTGTCCATTGACGATTACGGCACGGGGTCTTCCAGCCTGCAGCAGATTACGCGCATCGCCTTCAGTGAACTGAAGATCGACCGGTCTTTCGTGAACGATTGCTCCAACAACAGGGAGCTGTCTGTCGTCGTCAGGTCGAGTATCGAAATGGCGCACAAACTGAAAATCAAGTGCATCGCCGAGGGGGTGGAGACGCGGCAGGATTGGGAGACGCTGAAGGGGATGGACTGCGATACGGCGCAGGGCTATTTTATCGCCAAGCCGATGAACTTGGCGTCGTTCCTCGAGTTTTGCGCCGGATATTCTCCGGAAGCTCTCCTTGCCCCTTGAGCCGGCCCCTACGTCTTGTCGCCGGACAAAGCGGCGAGGAGGCCGCTCTTGACTTCATCGTAGGCAGCCTGGATTTTATCCAAAACGGCCTGACGCTCTATAGCGGCAGCGTTCTCCATTTTCCGGGCCTGTTCACACAGGGCTCTCAACTTTTCAGCCTTGAGCGTGGCAGCGCCGCCTTTCAGCTTATGCGCGGCTTCGGCCCAGGCTTGGTTATAACCGTCGCTGCAATTTTCCCTGAGCTCATTCAGGTTTTCCTCGGTCTCCTGCGTGAATACCGTGACGAGTTTGCGCATGTCGGCCTCGTTATCGGCGAATTCCCTGAGCGCCGCAAGGCCGCCGGAAGGCGTACCCGCCGATACCGACGATTTCTCCCCGGCGCCTGTATCGTCGTTTTCGCCTGGGAAAGTTATCCACCGGCTCATGATATGCCGCAATTCGTCCGGGTTAATCGGCTTGCTGATGTAGTCATCCATACCGGATAACAGGCACCGTTCCCGTGTTCCCGCCATGGCATCCGCCGTCATGGCGATGATCGGTATATGACGGCTGGTCCCTTTTTCCCCGGCGCGAATGCTATCGGTCGCCTCATATCCGCTCATCACGGGCATATGGCAGTCCATCAGGATCAGGTCATATGCCTTTTTACCCAGGGTATCTACAAGCATCTTGCCATTGTCGGCAATATCACAGTCCTTGAACCCCAGTTGAGGGAGCAGTCTTTTTATGTAGGCTTGGTTAAGCGGGTGATCCTCCCCCACCAGAATCTTGACATCTTCCGCTTTTCTTCTTTCTTCCGGAGGAAGCTGACGGGCGTTTTCGTATTGAAACAAGATCTTGTCTATTTCCGGCCTGACCTCGGATGTCGGGAAGGTAATGGTAAACCAGAAACGCGACCCTTTTCCGAAGGCGCTTTCAACACCTATTTTTCCGCCCATATTCTCGACCAGACGCTGGGCGATGCTCAGTCCCAGGCCTGTACCGCCATATCTGCGCGTGATTGAGGAATCCACCTGCGCGAATTCCTCAAAAATATTGTCCAGCTGGTCTTCTGGTATGCCAATCCCCGTGTCTGTTACGCTGCATTTCAGTATCATATGCTTCGGGTCGCCAGGATCAGGAAGGCATGAAATATCGATCACGACGGATCCTTTTTCTGTGTATTTTATCGCATTTCCGACAAGATTGACCATGATGCGTCCCAACCGCATGGGGTCGCCAATAAGATAAGGCGGGTGATCTGCAGGAAAGTTGCATCTTAACGATAAGCCTTTCTGGTGGCATAGAGGCAGAAAGACTTCCATGACGTTGTTTACCACTTCCTCCAGCGCAAAAGTTACCTTCTCAAGCAGAAGAGCCTCTGCCTCGATTTTTGATAAATCCAGAATATCGTTGACGATATTCAAGAGGTTGTTAGCGGCCCGGTATGCAATACCGATCATTTCTCTATGATCTTCTGCAACATTTTTGTCCTCGTAAATCATGCGGTTCAGGCCGATAATGCTGTTCAGCGGCGTCCTGAGTTCATGCGACATATTGGCGAGAAATTCTGATTTGACCTTACTGGCTTTTTCAGCGGCTTCTTTTTCTTTTTGCAGCCGCTCCTCCGCATAGAACCTCTTCTGGTCGGATTCTTCCATTAAGGCCGCACTCCACCAGATTAATACGGTAAAGAAAAAGATGTTAAGCAAAACAAAAAGCGACAGTTCCCTTATCTGGTCTAAGGCACCCGCACGCCGCGCAAGATATTCCAGCCAGAATAGGCCTGCTGGTATGATGATCGCCATGGGTAAAAGCCTGCGGGCCTGAACACCGCCTGCACCCGTGCCGCTTATAACGGCAATTATCCCACGGTCCGGGCGTGCGCAAAGAATGGCGGTGTTCACAAGAAAAAAGGCAACTGCAGTATTCAGGGCCATCGGGATATCAGTATATTTCATGTCGGACAGCATCATAAAACTGTAAGCATAACTAATCATGGTCAGGAGCGCTATGAACCCGCTTCCCAAGGCTAAAAACTGGGCTGGCCAGAAACGGCCGACTTTAATATCAAGAAGCTGCAGGGAGAAACTGACGAGAAGAAAGGTTACAGCAGTATTGAGTTCCATCCGATTAGGATAACCAGCGAACAATGCTGCCTGATTCAATTTATCCAGAAATAACATCTGCTCCGGGCCGCTGCCCCAAAGGAACAGGTCGCTGCAAAGACGCGTCAAAGCAATAATAAGAACTACATAGGCAGCGGCGCGGCCGAAAAGGCGCATGCCCCGGTTCTCCAGTTTGATTTGTTGCGCCAGAAGGGATATGCCTGTGAATAAAAAAGCCAGCGCCGTGCCGCTCGGATTCATTGCCGTCGCCCCGGTTTTTAGCGCAATGATATTAAATTCCCATCGCACAAACACGATGCAGCTTATAAGGATCAAGACAATGCTTGCTGCTTTCGCATAGTGCGAAAACCTGGTCAGCATATATTGATGGTATAGTTGAGGCACGGCCTATCCCTGAATAAGATTCAAAATACAACGGTTGATTATACGAACACCATGATAAAGTACCAATGGGGAGTATTCAGTTGAAGGATTGAAGCGCAATAGCTTTCCATATGGGGTGGGTGACGGGTTTGAACCGCCGACCTTTGGTTTACAAGGCGACTTGACATAGCATCGGCGAAGTTCGCTAGGTATCGTGAAGTATCGCTAGTCTCATGATCGGACTCGGTAATCTCGTCTCTTCCAGGTTCGTGGAGTTTCGGAGCGTTTCGCTGAAAATCGGCCTTTTCGTTACCCCGGCGTTACCCTGAGATAGCGAGGATGCTGACGTGAAATTGAAGCCCTGATTCCCGTAGCGTTTTTTGAGTAAGGCATACTTGAAGGAATTCAAAAGTTACTCCCCATTTCTCTGTGAATTCATTTGGTTACTGTATTTAAACTGCGGTAGAGTTGTTTATCAGAACATAGAATGGCCAATCAGGGTGCGGCATGACAAAACTCTCGACGTTGAAAAACAAACTGGTGGTGACCACGGCGCTGGCGGCGTCGTTGCTTGGCGGCTATGGCCGCAGGGCTTATGGCGCGTGTAGCGTCACGGTATCGCCGAGCTATTCGTGCAGCGGCGGCGCCAATATTACGACGCAAACCATCGCCGCTGATAATGCAGTTGTTTCTACGGTTGCAGGTTTCGGCGTCATCACCCCTTCCGGTAATGCCATTACCATCACCGGTGACGGCATCGGCACTGACGATGGCGCGCTCAGCTTTACGGATATTTTTTCTTCGACTATAACGGGAAAAAATAACGGCCTGTATATGAGGGTGAATGGAGACAATGGCGCCACACTTGGCTCTATAACGATCGATATAAACAGCACCATCACCGGTCTAAGCACGTTAGGCACTGGTATCGATGCCCGCAACGCTGGCGGCAGCGGCGCGCTCACGATCACCGCCAATGGCGATACCACAGGAGGCATTCGTGGAATCTATGCTTCCAATGCCAACAAAAGCACCGGCGCCCTCACCATCACCACGGGGGTGGGCAGCACAGTCACAGGTCTCGGCGTCGACAGCATCTCTGCCCGCAACAGCGGCAGCGGCGCGTTGTTGCTCAACATTGGGGGCGATGTTACAGGCTACGGCAACGGCATCAACTCCCGCAACTATGGCACCACTCTCACTGTTATCACAGGGACAGGCACAGAGGTTAGGGGCGCTTCTGCCCGCGGCATATATGCCCGCGACTTCGGTAGCGGTGCGCTCACAGTCACCGCTAATGGCAATGTTACGGGTTATACTCACGGCATCTTTGCCCGCAACGCCAATGGCGGCAACCTCGTCATCACCACGGGGGCTGGCTCGGTCATTACGGGTACAAGCGCCGCAGGAATCTGGGCCCGTAACGACGGTCCCGGCTTGCTCTCGATCGACGTCGATGGTGATGTTACGGGCCACATCCACGGCATCTTTACCCGCAACTACGGCGGCAGCGATCTGGCCATCACCAATCAGGCGGGCGGCGTCATTTCCGGCGCGACCGGCATACATGTCACGGGTGATGCCCTTGCCGGAGGCAGCATCGACAACAAAGGCACCATCAAGGGGCTCGATGGCACCGCAATCTTCCTGGAGGGCCTGTTGGACCCGATGGAGATCACGGCGGACGGCGGACGGATCATTGGCGATGTGCAGGATGCCAATTATGCCTCCGGGTTTTCCACCGTAAAGGTCATCAACAATTTCACTACCGAGGGCAATTTCCTGGTCAGCGACCTGACTGTTGACTCCGGCAAGATTTTCACCGTCAGCGCCGGAAACCAGATTATTCTGGATACCATGTCGAAAAGCGGCGGCGCGGACAATGCCGTGTTCAATATCGGCGTCACAGATGACCTTACTTTCGGGAAGCTGGTGGTCACCAGCGATAACGTGGATTTGACTAAGGTCGATATCACCGTCAAGGTCACGCCCGTTGACTCTTTATCCGATGGCGCTGCGATGCTGATTATGGATGGCGCCGCCCCCATCACCGGTGGCCCGGGCGGCACATTGACAGCCGTGGAAGACGACTCTCCGTTCTGGGATTTCTCCATTGTGGACGGAACTTTTGGGGATCTGGCGGGAGATAACTCCGATCTTTACCTGATTGCCGGCGCCGCCCTGTCTGATGATACTCTCGCTTCCCTGCTGCCGGGGGCTGACATCCCCGCACAGGCGTTGACCATGGATTTAACCACTCAGGGGTATGATATTGTCGAGGGGCAGATCAGTGCGCTGCGCTCCGGCGAAGAGATGAGCGGGATGTCGGCCGGGGTCTCGGCCAACGGGGTGAGCGCATGGCTGCAGACTTTCGGCCAGACCGCAAAACAGGATGAACACGGCGGCGTTGCCGGATATGACTCCGACACGCTGGGGGTTATGGCAGGCGCGGACTCCACCGACCTGATCAGTGACGGTGTGCTGGGTGTTTCCTTCAACTACGGCAGGATCCATGCCGAATCCAAAAATATCAATACCACCGAAACTGACATCGACAGCTATGGCTTTATCCTTTATGGCAGCCGCAAGCTGGGCAGCGAGACGTTCATGGATGCCCAGCTCGGCTATGCCTGGAACGAGATCGGCAGCGAACGCCACGATGTCGGCGGTCCGGGCGCGACGGCGAGTGCCGATTACAGCAGCGGTCAGTATTCGGCGAAACTGCTCCTAGGCCGCGATTACCTCGCCGATAATCTGCCCGGAGCGGTGCTGACACCCACCGTTTCGGCTGCATATACCCACCTGAAGACGGAGGGCTATACTGAAACCGGCGCCCCCGGCGCCCTTGCCGTTGGCAGCGAAAACTTCAACCTGCTCAAGCTGGGTATCGGCGCCAATGCGGCGTGGAAACTGCAGAATACCGAAGGCAGCCTGATGAAGCCGATGATCCGCGCCGGTTATGCCTACAACGCCATCAACGACAAAGTCGAGACGACCGCCAGCTTCGCGGGCGATCCGTCCGGCACGACTTTCAGCGCCAGCGGCCCTTCCCCGGCCCGCAGCACCTTCAATGCCGGGGTCGGCCTGACCTATACCACCGCCGCCAATTTCGACCTGTCGGCGAACTATGATTACGTCTTCAAAAGCGACTATCGCTCGCATGCCGGCGTCCTGCGCGCAACGGCGCATTTCTAGACCAGCTTGTAGCTGGCTGAAACACTGTAGTTTTCCATATGGTGCCCGGTGACGGATTTGAACCGCCGACCTTTGGTTTACAAAACCACTGCACTACCGCTGTGCTAACCGGGCCTGCCTGTGCTGTTCAGGACTATAGAAAAGTCCCTCTTTTATAAGGAGGTTTCTGGAATTTTCAAGAAAAATTATTCGTCTGTATTCTGGGGCTCGCCATATATGTTATAATCAGGGTTAGGCTTTTTAATGCTTTAAACGAGGGTCGCCGCAGCGTGTCACAACCGCAAAAGAGTCCGCATGAAGATATGATCCTGGCCGCCATCGTGTTTGGGCTGCTCTTCGTGATCGTGTGGGCGATCTGGCATTACTTTCACGCACAGCTGACGGACGCCCTGCGCTGGGTGCGGGTTGGCGAAATGTGGCTCGCGACATTGCTGGTCAAGAGCAACTATGCCGTGGTGGTGCCCAATGCCGGCACGCAGTCCATGCAGGTCTGGCGCGATTGGCTGCCGAAGGCCAATGTAGGCAATATCGGCATTCCTGA
Source organism: Alphaproteobacteria bacterium (assembly GCA_021413445.1). Lineage (GTDB taxonomy): Bacteria > Pseudomonadota > Alphaproteobacteria > Micavibrionales > UBA2020 > PALSA-926. Next base: position 45,168 of record JAIOQI010000056.1, read on the forward strand.
AATCATCGTCACCACTTACCTGGCGGTCCTGCCGCTGCGGCCTATTTTTGTCGGCCTGATCGGGGTCATGATGCTGTGGGCCATTTTATTCGGGCCCGGCACCAAGTATCGCCGCCGCATGAGCCTTGAAACCCTCATTCAGGAACAGGCGCGCTCTTTTCCGGCGATTGCGCCGTTTGTCAAATTCGACCCGCGCAAAATGCCCCACCGCGTGCTGGGCGGGGCGGTGCCCTCCAAGCTGCCGATGTTTTCCGAGGCCCTCTCTCCGGAAGAATGGATCGCCTTCCATGAAATCAAGGTCCAGAACAACCAGATCGACCTGAACCGCGCCCATCAGGCATTGGCGCTGCAATTGGGGAAACGCTGGCAGGGCCCGCTCAAGCTGCCGATGCACGCGCAGGCCTTTTACGCGGCCTGCGCCTTGCGCCACGCACGCAAGCGCAAGGAATCCGAGGCTCTCCTGAACGAGTTGTCCTTGAACTGGACGCCGGACGGCGGGCTGAACCTTCCGTCAAATGTCAAAAGCCAGGTCCGGAGCATCATCAAGGACCCGAAACTGGGCGGTGCCTTGCAAAAATACGCCGACAAGCACGCCTTTGAAGCGACGGCGCTGCTGCGTTCCCTCGCGCGCGCGCGCGAGGAGGGCGGCGTCCTGGCGCCCGCTTCGTTCCTGTGGATGCGCGGGCAGGACCGCACGCTGTGGTACCCGATGAACAACCTGGGCCGGAAATCCTATCATCCGGAGGCCGTGGGCGCCCTTGTGCACTATACGAATGAACTGATCGCCGGGCAGAAGATCCCGACGCCGCGCTTTGACGACGTTATCAAGGGGTTTGAGGCTTTTTTACGCAGCCCGGGTGCGAGAACGATCCCGCCGCTTGACAAGACCGGCGGCGGCAAACGGTAAAAGAACCAGAGGGAGTAAGGGATGTTTTTGTTTGCATTGACTTTGGCCATCGTGGCGGCTGTCCTGGTTTATTTTTTACCGGCGATGGTCGCGATTTCACGGAACCATCTGAACGCCATGGCGATATTCCTGACCAATTTGCTTTTGGGTTGGACGGTTCTCGGCTGGGTTGTCGCTTTTATCTGGTCTTTCACAAATAACCCGCTCGCCGCCGCCGATAAGGATGAGCCGGCAATCAAGCTGTGGAAGTTCATATTGCTGCTGCTGGTGTTTCTGGTGATGCCGGCATTGGTGGTGATCGGGATTAAAATCAAGCCGGCTAATCATGGTGACGCGACAAGCGCGCCGGTTTCAGCGCCGGCGCCGGCTGTCGCCCCGGCGCCGCCGGTAAAGATGGGCGTGCCGGTACCGGCGGATGAGTTGTTGGGCAAATAGGGGATAGGGTGGCATTCGGTGGCATTAGACTCTAAATTTGAGTATAAACATGCGGACATCCTCCGCGACGCCCGCCCGTGGCCCGCCCGCTTCGCGGATTCGGCCCGGGATTCTTCCACCGCGGCGATGGTTTTCGCCATGGGGGGGATCGCCGTCCTTACGGATCCGACCGTGGCCCTCCTGGCGGATCTGATTTTCTTTGTGATGTTCGTTTATTTCCTGTGGCTGTTAAAACAGAAAATGACGCTGCCATTCAAGCTGCCGAAATCCGCTGGCATCAAGGATAACAATTACAAGCGTCCGGACGGATCCTTCGGCATGGCGGACGGCATTCTTTATCTCGGCAACGACAAGAAAACCGGCGAAGAAGTGTGGTTCACCAACAACGATGCGCGGACGCACTGCCTTTATCTCGGCACCACCGGGTCGGGCAAGACCTTCGGCCTGAAGTCCTTTTCCTGCAACGCCCTGTGCTGGGCTTCCGGCTACATCTACATCGACGGCAAGGCCGACACCGATTTGTGGAGCACGCTCTCCGCCCAGGCGCGGCGTTTCGGCCGCGACGACGACATACTAATCATGAACTACATGACCGGCGGGGTCGGCGGGCAGGTGCCGTCGAATACCCTGAACCCGTTTTCGGCAGGCTCCGCCTCCTACCTCACCAACATGCTGGTGAGCCTGATGCCGGATTCCGAAGGCGATAACGCGATGTGGAAAGACCGCGCCGTCGCCCTGGTCAGCGCCATCATGCCCTGCCTGGTGTGGAAGCGCGACAAACAGAATCTGCCGCTCAACATCGGCACGGTGCGTACCTATCTTGTCTTCAAGGCGGTCATCAAGCTGTCGCGCGACCAGTTCGTTCCGGATCACCTGCGACGCGGCCTGCAAGGCTACCTTAATGAACTGCCCGGCTATGTCGATACCGCCTTTGACGATGAGGGCAACGAAAAGCCGCAGGCCGACGGCAGCATGCCGGATACCTCCACGCCGCGGCAGCAGCACGGTTACCTGTCGATGCAGTTCACGCGCGCCATGTCGTCGCTGGGGGACGATTACGGCTTTATCTTCGAAACGCCGGCGGCGGACGTCGATATGCTCGACGTGGTGCTCAACCGGCGCATCCTGATTGTGCTGATCCCCGCGCTGGAAAAATCCAGCGATGAAACGGCCAACCTCGGTAAAATTATTTCCTCGACCCTGAAGGGGATGATGGGCCAGACGCTCGGCAGCACGGTGGAGGGCGATTCGGCGACCGTCATCGAGAACAAGGTGACCACTTCCTCGACTCCGTTCATGGCGATCTTTGACGAGGTCGGCTACTACGTCGCGCAGGGTATGGCGGTGATGGCCGCCCAGGCCCGAAGCCTCGGGTTCTCCCTGGTCTTCGCCGCGCAGGATATGCCGGCGCTGGAAAAGCGCGTCAAGGAAGAAGCGCGATCCATCACGGCGAACTGTAACATCAAGCTGTTCGGCAAACTCGAGGATCCGACCTCCACCAAGGAATTCTTTGAAAAGACCGTCGGCCAGGCGATGGTGACGGAAGTCTCCGGCTTCGAGCGCGACAAGGGCGGGGGTTCCGGTTATTCCAGTTCGCAGAACGCCAGCGTGCAGGTGCGCGCGCGCGCCAGCTATGAGCAGTTGAAGGGTTTTGTCGAGGGTCAGGCGGTCTGCGCTTTCGGCAAGAGCGTGAAGGAAATGCAGCTGTATAACTCCGACATCGGGCACGCCAAGGCGATGCGCGTGCACCGCTTCCTGCCCGTGCCGCCGCCGTCCGGGGACGAGCTGATGAGCCTGCACCAGATCGACGACGTGCTGACCCGCTTCCGCAACCCGCAGTGGAACCCGGAGCAGACGCCGCTGGCCGCCCATGCGGATATCAAGGCGATGGCGCATGGGTTTTCCGATGCCAAGAAGGCGAATTCAACGCTGCTTGAATGCGGGGCCCTGTCCGTGGCTGCCGTGGCCGAGGCGCATGGCACGATCAGCCCCGGTGATGTTTCCGAGGAGGCGCCGGCCGTCCCGGCAGCGCCGGAAGCGGGCATGACGGCGACGCGACCGGTATCCGCCGGACGCCGCGTTGCGCCGCCGGTGGAGGAAGCGGAAAAGGCTGCTGCTGCGGCTGTGGCCAAGGCCGGCGGCCCATTGAGCTGGAGCGAATTGATCGGCTCCGCCGAGGCATCGAAACTCGAAGCCCCGGGTGCGCCGCCGCTGCGGCGCGACCCGCCGGTGCTGGAATCGCCTGCGCCGGAATCGTCGGCGCCGCCGGTGGCGATGGCTGAGGAAGAGGCCGCATCACAGATCGGCGCGCCGATCAGCTGGGGGGATATTATCGGGATGGCCTCGGCCGAAGCGCCGGCAGCGCCGCCGCCGGCGGAGAAGAAGAAGGCGGCGCCGCCGCTTGAGGAAGAAGGGCCCCTGTTGCCGATCAGCTGGGCCGATGTGCTGGGCATGCCGCCCGGGGATAATTCTGGCGAGAATGCCGCAGGAGGTGGATGATGGATGTATTACGGACCCTGAGCCGGATTTTTGTGGTGCTGACGCTGTTGCTGGCTTTATACGACCTCGTCTATCAGTGGGCCGTCAAGGCGCAGATGAAAATCCGCACGGTCCAGGAGATGTGGACCGACGGCCTCGGCAAGGAGAGTTTCGAGGCGGGGGAAAAATCCCTCCAGTCCTTGCTGTCGCAGGAACATGTTCACTCCCTGATGCAAATGCCCACGCCGGTCGTAACCGGCATCGCGGCGGTGTTCTTTTACGTTATTTACCGCGCCCTGTTGTTCGTGACCGGCAAGGACAAAAGCCAGAGAATTTAGGGTTGATCCTTTTTACAGCTTCGCCTTGCCCAGCCGCAGCGCATTCGCAATCACCGACACCGAGCTGAAGGCCATCGCCGCGCTGGCGATGACGGGGCTGAGCAGCAGGCCAAAGAAGGGGTAAAGGACGCCGGCGGCCAGCGGGATGCCTAAAATATTATAGATGAAGGCGAAGAACAGGTTCTGCCGGATGTTGCGCATGGTGGCGTGGCTCAGGTTCCGCGCGCGGACGATGCCCATCAGGTCGCCCTTAATCAATGTGACGCCGGCGCTTTCCATCGCCACATCGGTGCCGTTGCCCATGGCAATGCCGACATCCGCGCTCGCGAGGGCGGGGGCGTCGTTGATGCCGTCGCCGGCCATGGCGACTTTGCGGCGTTTGGCCTGCAATTCGCGGATGATGGCGCCCTTGCGCTCCGGCAGGATCCCCGCCTCGACGTCGGTGATGCCGAGTTTCCGCGCCACGGCCTCGGCGGTGGTCGGGCTGTCGCCGGTGAGCATGATGATGCGCAGGCCGGATTCCTTCAGCAGCCGCAGGGCCTCCGCCGTCGTTGCCTTGATGGGGTCGGCGACGGCCAGCAGCCCGGCCGCCTTGCCGTCGATGCCGACGAACATCACGGTCTGCCCTTTTTGGCGGTAGGTTTCCGCCTGGTCCTTGATGGCATTGACCGGGATCGAGAGGGCGCTCAGCAGCACCAGATTGCCCAGCGCGACCTTGCGGCCTTCAATAATCCCGATAATCCCCTTGCCGCTGACGGCCTCGAATTCCGATGCCGGCGCGAGCGGCAGGTTTTTTTCTTTGGCGCCGGAGATGATCGCCGCCGCCAGCGGATGCTCGCTGCCCAGCTCCAGGCTGGCCGCCATCCGCAGCACGGTCGTTTCATCGAAGCCGCTGGCGGCGATGACGGTGATAAGCTTGGGTTTGCCTTCCGTCAGGGTGCCGGTCTTGTCGATGACCAGCGTATCGACTTTTTCCAGTGTTTCCAGCGCTTCGGCGTCCCTGATGAGGACGCCGGCGAGCGCGCCGCGCCCGGTTCCGGCCATGATCGACATCGGCGTGGCGAGGCCGAGCGCGCAGGGGCAGGCGATAATCAATACGGCGACGGCATTGACGAGCGCATAGGCGAGCCTCGGCTCCGGCCCGAAAAATCCCCAGGCAAGGGCGGTGAGCACGGCCGTCACCACAACCGCCGGCACGAACCATCCGGCAACAACGTCGGCGAGCCGCTGGATCGGCGCGCGGGTGCGCTGCGCCTTCGAGACCATCTCGACGATCTGCGCCAGCAGGGTTTCGTGGCCGACCCGTTCGGCGCGCATGATGAAGCTGCCGCTGACATTCAGGGTGGCGCCAGTCACCTTGTCGCCGGGATTTTTTTCGACCGGCATCGATTCACCGGTCATCATCGACTGATCGACGGCGCTCGCGCCTTCCATTATCACGCCATCGACCGGGATTTTCTCGCCCGGTCGCACGCGCAGCCGGTCACCCTTTTGCACGCCGGCGAGGGGCACGTCCGCTTCGCTGCTGTCGGCGCGGATGAGCCGCGCGGTTTTGGGCGCGAGATCCAGCAGGGCGCGCATGGCCTGGCTGGTCCGGGCGCGGGCTTTCAGCTCCAGCACCTGCCCCAGCAGGACGAGGGTGGTGATGACCGCCGCCGCCTCAAAATACACATGGACCTGCTCTGCCCCGCCGAACCATTGGGCGAAGTCGCCGGGGAAGAGGGCGACGGCCAGGCTGTAAAGATAGGCGATGCCGACCCCGATGGCGATCAGGGTGAACATATTGAGGTTGTGGCTTTGCAAGGAAGCCCAGCCGCGCACGAAAAACGGCCAGCCGCCCCAGAGCACGACCGGCGTCGCCAGCGCGAACTGCAGCCAGAGCGCTTCCTGCCCGTGCAGCGGCAGGGGAGGCAGGAAAGGGAGCAGGTGCTTCATGGTCATGAGCATCAGCGGCAGGGACAATAATGCCGATACCCAGAAGCGCCGCGTCATGTCCGCCAGTTCGGGATCCGGCGCATCGCTCAGCGTCACGGACTCCGGCTCCAGCGCCATGCCGCAGATCGGGCAGGAGCCGGGGCCCTGTTGCCGGATTTGCGGGTGCATCGGGCAGGTATAGATCGCGTCTCCGGCGGCAGCGGCGTGAACGACGGGAGCCGGTTTGTTATGGGGGCAGCAGGCTTTATGTCCGTGCATAGGCATCGACCTTTTGCAGCAGGGCTTTCTTTTCCGTGTCGTTCAGGAAGCTGGCGTTGATGCTGTTGCGGGCGAGGGTCAGCAGGTGGGATTTTTCCAGGCCGACGGCTTTGGCGACGGCCTTGAAGTTGTCGTTCATATAGCCGCCGAAATAGGCCGGGTCATCGGAGTTGACGGTTGCTTTCAATCCCAACTCCAGCATCTTCTTCAGGGGATGGTTGCGCAGGTCCTTGACGACGCAGAGCTTGAGGTTGCTCAGCGGGCAGACGGTCAGCGCCATGCCTTCCTTGACCAGCCGTGCAATCAGCCTGGGGTCTTCCAGCGAACGGTTGCCGTGGTCGAGGCGGTTGACTTTCAGCAGGTCGAGCGCTTCCCAGACGTATTCCGGCGGGCCTTCCTCGCCGGCGTGGGCAACAGTCATAAGCCCTTCGGCGCGCGCCTTGGCGAAAACATTCTTGAATTTTGACGGCGGGTGGCCTTTTTCCGAGCTGTCGAGGCCGACGCCGATAATCTTGTTTTTATAGGGCAGGGCCTGCTCCAGCGTCTGGAAGGCGTCCGCCTCGCTCAGGTGGCGGAGGAAGCACATGATGAGGTGGGAGGAAATGCCGAGCTTCTTCTTGCCGTCGTCGAGGGCGCGGGTGATGCCGTTGATGACGGTCCCGAATTTGATGCCGCGCGCGGTATGCCCCTGCGGGTCGAAAAATATCTCTACATGCATGACGTTCTGCGCCGCGCATTTTTCAAGGTAGGCCCAGGTGAGGTCGTAAAAATCCTGTTCGACCTGCAAAACCCCCATGCCCTGATAGTAAATATCTAGAAAATCCTGCAGGTTGCCGAAGTCATAGGCCTTCCTGACTTCCTCCACCGACTTGAAGGGCAATTTGATTTTATTGCGCTGCGCCAGCGAGAACATCAGTTCCGGCTCGAGGCTGCCTTCGATATGCAGGTGCAGCTCGACCTTGGGCAGCCCTTCAATAAATTTGTCCAATGCGCTCATAAAAAATCTCCTTAAAAAAACATGGTAGCCATACTAACACTTCTGAACGGATGTGGCATCTGTGTGTTTTCGCGCCCCAGTTTTACATAGTGGGAAAGCAGATTAGAATGCTGAGTTTCTTCGTGAATGATAGTAATATAATCCTACCGTTTTTGCGGGTGCAGGGGCGACATGAGCGACAGCATAAAATTCATTCTGAACGACAGCGTGCGGGAAGTTTCCGGCCTGCCGCCGACCACGACCATTTTGCAATACCTGCGGATGCAGGAGCGCCTGACGGGAACCAAGGAAGGCTGCGCCGAGGGGGATTGCGGCGCCTGCACCGTGATCGTCGGTGAACTGGCCGGGGATAAAGCTTCCTATCAGGCCGTCAACGCCTGCATCGTCTTCCTGCCGACGCTGGACGGGCGGCACATCATCACGGTCGAGCACCTAAAAATGAACCCGGTGCAGAAGGCGATGGTCTCCTGCCACGGCTCGCAGTGCGGATTCTGCACCCCCGGCTTCGTGATGTCGTTGAGCGCCCTGCTGCATAACAAATCAGATGCCAGCGAGGAAAATATCCAGGACGCGATTGCCGGAAACCTCTGCCGCTGCACCGGCTACCGCCCGATTTTGGACGCGGCCCGTGCCGCCAATAAGGCGGAAGAGCGTCATCTGGCTTCGGACGTCAAAACGCTCAAGACAGTGCAGCGCCAGAAAATGTTCGCTTATGAAGATGCGGGCAAAAAATTCTTTTCCCCCCGCACGGTGAAGGAGCTGGCGGAGATTCTGGCGCTTTACCCCGAAGCCACGCTGCTGGCGGGCGGCACTGATGTCGGGCTCTGGGTCACCAAGCAGCATCTGGCGCTCAATACCATCATTTATACCGGCAACGTGGTCGAGCTGCGGCAGATCGGCAAAACCCCGGCGGGGCTGGAGATCGGCGGCGCGGTCAGCTACGCACGCGCCTTTGATGCGCTGGCGGCCTATGACGAAAGCCTCGAAGAATTGCTGCGCCGGCTGGGCTCGACGCAGGTCAGGAACCTCGGCACCGTCGGCGGCAATATCGCCAACGGCTCGCCGATCGGCGACGGCATGCCGCCCCTGATCGCGCTTCAGGCGAAGCTGGTCCTGCGCTCGAAAGAGGGCGCGCGGACCCTGCCGCTGGAAGATTTTTTCCTTGCTTACAGGAAACAGGATAAGAAACCGGGCGAGTTTGTCGAAAAAATCATTGTGCCGGCGAAGCCGAAGAATGTGCTGTTCAAGACTTATAAAATTTCCAAGCGCTTCGATCAGGATATTTCCGCGGTCTGCGGCGCTTTCGCGCTGACGATGAAGGGTAATATCATTGAAAGCGCCCGCATCGCGTACGGCGGCATGGCGGCGACGCCGAAACGCACCGCTAAAACTGAAAAAGTTCTGCTGGGAAAGAAATGGACGGAAGAAACCGTGCGGCAGGCGATGGCGGCTATGCCTGAGGATTTTTTGCCGCTGAGCGATATGCGCGCCAGCGCCGAATACCGCGCCACAGTGGCGGCCAATCTCCTCTACCGCTTTTATCTTGAAACGACGGACGCAAAAACCGCAACGAGGGTTTATAATTATGCCGAGGATTAAGGGCGGCATCGGCGATCCCCTGCCGCATGACAGCGCCGAGCTGCATGTCACCGGCGCGGCGACCTATACCGACGACATCCTGGAGCCGGCGGGCTGCCTGCACGCCTATATCCTGAAAAGCCCCCACGCCCATGCGCATATCAAGAAAATCGACACGTCGGCCTGCCGTATTCCCGGTGTGCATGCGGTACTGACGGCGGAGGATATTCCCGGCGTCAACGACGTGGCGCCGGTTTTTGCCGGCGACCGCCTCTTTGCCGTGAGAACGGTGCTGTTTGCGGGTCAGTCGGTGCTGGCGGTGGCGGCGGAGAGCATTGAGCTTGCGCGGCAGGCGGCGATGAAAGCCGTTGTCGAATACGAAGAGCTCCCCGCCATCCTGACCGTGCATGAGGCGCTGAAGAAAAAGAAATTCGTCGGCGAGCCTTATGTGATGCAGCGCGGGAACTGCGACAGCGCCATCGCCAATGCCAGCCACAAGCTGAGCGGCGCGCTGGACATCGGCGGGCAGAACCATTTTTACCTCGAAGGCCAGATCGCGCTGGCGACCCCGCTGGAGAATGGGGAGATGCATTGCTGGTCCTCCACCCAGCATCCTTCCGAAGTCCAGCACCTGATCGCCAAAGTGCTCGGCATCGCCGATCACAACGTGACGGTCGAAGTGCGGCGCATGGGCGGCGGCTTCGGCGGCAAGGAGAGCAAGGCGTCGCTGATCGCCTGCGCCGCGTCGCTGCTGGCGCGCAAGACCGGGCGGCCGGTCAAGCTGCGGCTCGACCGCGACGACGACATGATTATGACCGGCAACCGCCATGACCTGCATGCTGCCTACGAAGTCGGGTTCAACGATGACGGCGTGATCGAGGGTATCGACATCACCCATGCCATCAACTGCGGCATGTCGGCGGATTTATCGAATGCGATTGCCGACCGCGCCATGTTCCATTCCGACAACGCCTATTATTTGAAAAACGCCCGCATCACCAGCTACCGCTGTTTCACCAACAAGGTGTCGAACACCGCCTTCCGCGGCTTCGGCGGGCCGCAGGGGATGCTGTTCATCGAATATATCATCGACGACATCGCCCGCGCTCTGGGCAAGGACCCGCTCGCGGTCCGCAAAGCCAACCTTTACGACCCCAAGGGCAAGACGGGCAAACGCTGCCTGACTCCTTATTACATGAAGGTCGAAGACAGCATCACCGACAAGATTTTCACCCAGCTGGAAAAAAGCGGCAGCTATGCCAAGCGGGTGAAAGAAACCAAGGCGTTCAACGCCAAGAACAAAATCCTGAAAAAAGGCATCGCCCTGACGCCGGTCAAGTTCGGGATCAGCTTCACCCTGACCCCGCTCAATCAGGCGGGCGCTTTGATTCACGTCTATAAGGACGGCAGCATCCATCTTAACCACGGCGGCACGGAGATGGGGCAGGGGCTTTATACCAAGGTGGCGCAGGTGGTCGCCGATGAATTCAAGGTCGGTATCGACCGGGTCAAGATCACGGCGACCAGCACCGGAAAAGTGCCGAATACCTCGGCGACAGCCGCTTCCAGCGGTTCCGACCTGAATGGCAAGGCGGCGCAGGCGGCGGCGCAGACCATCAAGCAGCGGCTGATCGATTTCTCCGCCGGACATTTCAAGGTGAAGAAATCAGCGGTCGTCTTTAAAAAGGACGGCATCCATATCGGCAGGAAGGTCTTGTCACTGAAAGAATTGGTGCAACTGGCCTATGCCAACCGCATTTCCCTGTCATCGACGGGGTTTTACAAGACGCCGGACATTCATTGGGACCGCAAGGCGGCGAAGGGCAGGCCGTTCTTCTATTTCGCCTACGGCGCGGCGCTGTCGGAGGTGATCGTCGATACGCTGACCGGGGAATATAACATCCTGCGTTGCGACATCCTGCATGACGTCGGGCGCTCGATCAATCCGGCCATCGACATCGGCCAGATCGAGGGCGCATTTGTGCAGGGCGCCGGGTGGCTGACCTCCGAGGAGCTGTGGTGGGATGCCAAGGGCGTCATGAAAACCCACGCGCCGAGCACTTATAAAATTCCGACCGGGCGCGACATCCCTAAGGATTTCCGCGTCCAGCTTTTTGACGGCGAAAATCAGGAAGACACCGTTTACCGCTCCAAGGCGGTCGGTGAGCCGCCGCTGATGCTGGGAATTTCCGTCTTTCTGGCGATCAAGGATGCTGTTGCCTCGGTGAAGGGCCGGCCGCAGCTGAACGCGCCCGCCACGCCGGAAGAAGTTTTGAGGGCTTTGCGATGACCCATGACTGGCTCCCAGCTTTGGCCGAACTGCGGGATAAAAGCGTTCCCTGCGTGCTGATTACGGTGATGGCGGCCAAAGGCTCGACGCCGCGCGAAGCGGGAACCAAGATGGTGGTGACGGCGGATAAGCAGTTCGGCACCATCGGCGGCGGCAATCTGGAGTTTCAGGCCATCGACGAGGCGCGCAAGCTGCTCGCCGCCGCCGCATCAACGGCCAAAACAAAAAGCTATCCCCTCGGCCCCGCGCTGGCGCAATGCTGCGGCGGGGCGGTGACGGTTTTTCTGGAGCCCTTCATTCCTTCCGGCAAGACGCTGCTGCTGTTCGGCGCCGGCCACGTGGGGCGCGAGGTGGTGAAAGTGCTGGAAGGGCTGCCCGTCAAGATACGCTGGGTCGATGAGCGGGCGGAAGAATTTCCGGTGGAGTTGCCGCAGAACTGCGAAAAGATCGTAACGGCGCGGCCGGTGGCGAAGCTGCAGGATATTTCCGCCAACACTTATATCGTCGTGATGACGCACAGTCACCAGCTTGATTTCGAAATTGTGAAAGAGGCTTTGAAGAAGGGCAGTTTCGCCTATCTGGGGCTGATCGGCTCCGACACCAAGGCGGCGCGCTTCAGGAAACGCCTGCGCGACGCCGGGCTTGATGCAAGCAGGCTGACCTGCCCGATCGGCATCGAGGGCGTCAACGGCAAGCATCCGCGCGAGATTGCGGTTTCCGTCGCGGCGGAGCTGCTGCAACTGGGGCTGACGCAAACAGCCGCAACCAAGAGGGAAGAAGATGACTGTCACGGTCAACGCGCCAAGGGTTAGGGGGCAGGAGAGGATCCTTTCCCCCGCCGCCCTTAAATTCCTGGAGGGGATCGAGAGGAAGTTCGGCGCGCGCCGCCGCGCCTTGCTGGATGATCGCGTCAAACGGCAGCAGGAGCTGGACAAAACCGGCACGCTGGATTTTCCGGCAGAGACGGCGGGGATCCGCGCCGCCGACTGGTCGATCCGCCCCATCCCCGACGAGCTGCAGGACCGCCGCGTGGAAATCACCGGCCCGGTCGAGCGCAAGATGGTGATTAATGCCCTCAACTCGGGCGCCAACGTCTTCATGGCGGATTTCGAGGATTCCAACACCCCGACCTGGGCCAACCAGATCAACGGCCAGATCAACCTGCTCGACGCCAACCTCGGCACGATCAGCTTTCACGATCTGTCCTCCGGCAAAGATTACCTCCTGAAGCAAAAGCACGCCATCCTGATGGTGCGGCCGCGCGGACTGCACATGGAGGAAAAACACCTGACGCTGGAAGGGAAATATTTTTCGGCGTCGTTTTTCGATTTCGGCCTTTACCTGTTCCACAACGTCCAAGTTTTGATGGATAAGGGCTCCGGCCCTTATTTTTATCTGCCCAAGCTGGAAAGCTATCATGAGGCGCGGCTGTGGAATGATGTCCTGTCCTATGCGGAAGACACTTTGGGGCTGGCGCGGGGGACGATCCGCGTCACGGTGCTGATCGAGACGATCACCGCCGCCTTCCAGATGGACGAAATCCTGTCCGAGCTCCGCGACCATATCACCGGGCTGAACTGCGGGCGCTGGGATTATATTTTCAGTTTCATCAAGTGTTTTGCCAGCCATAAGGATTTCGTTTTTCCGGACCGCGACGATCTGGCGATGACCTGCCCTTTCCTCCACTCTTACAGCCTGAACCTGATTAAAACCTGCCACCGCCGCAAGGCGCATGCGATGGGCGGCATGGCGGCGCAGATTCCGGTCAAGAACGACGAAGAGGCGAACCGCGCCGCCATGGAGAAGGTGACTGCCGACAAGGAGCGCGAGGCAGCGGACGGTCACGACGGCACCTGGGTCGCGCATCCGGGCTTGGTGCAGAAGGCGCGCGAGATCTTCAGTCACGCCATGCCGGGCGCCAACCAGATCGGCAAGCCGAGGCGCGATCCGCATATCACCGCGCAGGACCTGCTGGCCATCCCCTCGGGGTCGATCACCGAGGAGGGGGTGCGCAGGAACATCAATGTCGGGCTGCTGTATTTGCGCGCCTGGCTGAGCGGCAACGGCTGCGTGCCGATCCATCACCAGATGGAAGACGCCGCGACGGCGGAAATTTCACGCACCCAGCTCTGGCAGTGGCGCCGCCACAAGGCGAAGCTGAAGGACGGCCGGGTGATCGACGACGCGCTGATGGAAACCTTCCTGAAAGAAGAGGAGGACAAGCTGGGCGGCGATAGGTATTCGCGCGATGCGGCATCCCTGTTCCATCATCTGGTGATGTCGCCGGCGCTGGAGGATTTTTTAACGACCAAGGCCTATGACATGGTGCTTAATTATGAAGGGGAGTGAACATGGATATTGATTTTTCAGCCTGGCTGGGCCTAGCGCTGCGCTGGTTTCATCTGATGGCCGGGATCATGTGGATCGGCACGTCGTTTTATTTCATCTGGCTGCAGAATGCCCTGAAACCCCCTCAATCAAAAGAGGACAAGAAGGCGGGCGTCGCGGGCGAGGCATGGCTGGTGCACGGCGGCGGTTTTTACCACAACAAGAAATACGCCGTCGCCCCCGAGCACATGCCGGAGGACCTGCATTGGTTCAAATGGGAAGCCTATTTCACCTGGATCAGCGGCATGTTGCTGCTGGGGCTGGTTTATTACTACGGCGCCAGCCTCTACCTGATCGACCGCACCAAGAACAACCTCGACCCGTCAGAGGCGGTGCTGATCGGCCTCGCTTTTATTATCGGCGGGTGGTTTTTTTATGACGGCTTGTGCAAAACGAGTGTCGGCAAGAATAACGGGCTGTTCGGCCTGATCTGGTTTGCGGCGCTGACGGCGGCGGCCTATGCGCTGAACCAGTTCTTCTCGGGGCGCGGCGCGTTTATCCATGTCGGCGCCATTATCGGCACGGTGATGGCGGCCAATGTTTTCGCCATCATCATTCCCAACCAGAAAAAAGTCGTCGCCTCCCTGCTGGCCGGGGAAAAGCCCGACCCCTATCTCGGTAAAAAGGCCGGACAGCGTTCGCTGCATAACAACTACATGACCTTGCCGGTGCTGCTCATCATGATCAGCAACCATTATCCGATGTTGTTCGGCAACCCCCATAACTGGCTGATATTGGCAGGGTTGAGCGTGGCGGCCTGGCTGATCCGCCATTTCTTCAACCTGGATGAAATGGGGATTAAAAATTACTGGTACGCGGCGGCGGGGGTTGCCGGGTTTGTCCTGGTGATGCTGCTGGTGTCCGGCGGCGGGAAGCCCCCGGCCTCCGCGACCGGGCAGGTTTCGCCCGCGGAAGTGCGCCAGATCGTCCGCACCCATTGCAGCGCCTGCCACAGCGACACACCGACCTATGAAGGTATTACTGAAGCGCCGACGGGCGTGATGTTCGACACCATGGAAGAGATTAAGAAGTATGCCCCGCGCATCATCGTCCGCGCTGTTCAGGACGGCACGATGCCGCTCGGCAATACCACAAATATGACGGACGAGGAGCGGAAGAAACTGGGGGTTGGGTTGAGAGAGCTGTCTCCCTCACCCTAGGTCGTATGGACAAAGGATTGAGTGTAAACTGACGATTACATCCGCAGGCGTTTTGCTGCCTGTTTCATGTCTGCTGAAGTCTCATTCAACATCGCTGACCTCTCTTGCATGGCTAAGTGTGTATTTTCAAGGGCTGTTTGAATCCTCCCGAACGACTCCGTTAGTTTTTCAATATCCAACGGCTTTTTAAGGTTGGAAAGATATTTATTAAGAGCTTCTGTATTTTCAGTTTGGCGTTCTTCCGGGGTCTTTTCCCTTGTAAAAAAATCTTTTATAGAAAGAGACGTCGCTTCGTCAAAGCCTTTGCAAAAATTAAAAACAGAGTCCTTCTTTCGCAACTCAACGCTCTCATCGACGCCCTTCAGTGTCGTTTTGACCGCGCGCCCGGCATTTTTGCACCATTCGCCCAAGACTTTAACCCCGCCTTTAAGGCCGAATTGAGATACTAAACCGCCGACTGACATGACGCCGGTACTGATTGCCAAGATTGGTAAGACCGCAGAGGCGATCATGAAAGGGGTGGAAAGCGCAACCGCTAAACCGCATACGGCAGCCATACCAAAGACAGCTCTAACAAGCATACTGGCTATACTCCCGTTATAGGTAGAGAAATGGTATTGTTCTATCAGCTCGCCAAAGTTACTTTTGTATTTCTCAACGGACAGATTGTTTCTGAATTTCTTAAACATGATCGGCTCCCCTTTGATTGAAAGTATAAAAGAGCCTATCATGATTTATGTAATATGTAAATATATATTTTATAAATCATTGTTTAAATTGAATTTTTTCAGTGTGATGGCAGTGCTTTCATCCTGAGCTGAAGGCGAGAATCTCGTTGCTATGACTGGAGATTCTTCGCTGCGCTCAGAATGACAAGTCAAAACCGCGAAAACCCGGTTTAGCTCCCCCGGTAGGTGCTATACCCGAATGGCGAGACCAGCAGCGGCACGTGATAATGCGCCCCCGCGTCGGCGATGCCGAAGTTGATGACGACCGTGCCGAGAAACGGCGTCTTGGCGAGCTTGACGCCTTTGGCCTTGAAATAGGCGGCGACGTCGAATTCGAGGCGGTAGGTTCCGGCCTTCAAATCCTTGCCCGCAAGAATGGGCGCGTCGCAGCGCCCGTCGGCATTGGTCTTGGTCTTGACCAGCAGGGTATCTTTTTTGCCGCACTTATAAAGGCGCAGGGCGATGCCCGCAGCCGGACAGCCGTGAGCGGTGTCCAGCACATGCGTTGTTAACTTGCCCATTTCTTCACTCCTTGCTAAAATCAACCATCATTTTCCTCCATTATAGGGCTTTCATGGAAAAAAACACCCCCAAAGATACGCGCGATTATGCCGGCTATGGCGAAAATCCCCCCGACCCGAAATGGCCGGGCGGGGCGCGGATCGCGGTGCAGATCGTGCTTAATTATGAGGAGGGCGGGGAGAACTGCGTCCTGAACGGTGACAGCGGCTCGGAAACCTTCCTCTCGGAAATCATCGGCGCGGCGAAATACGAAGGCGCGCGGCACATGAGCATGGAATCCCTCTATGAATACGGCAGCCGCGCCGGAGTGTGGCGGCTGCTGCGGCTGTTCAAGAAATATAACATTCCGGTGACGATTTTCGCCGTGGCGCTGGCGCTGGAAAAATATCCGGAGCTTGCCAGGGCCTTTGTTCGCGACGGGCATGAAATCTGCTCGCACGGCTACCGCTGGATCAACTATCAGGACATCGACGAAAAGACCGAGCGCGAACATATGCGCAAGGCCATCGAGATCATCCAGCGCCTGACCGGCGAGCGTCCGCTCGGCTGGTACACCGGGCGCACCGGCCCCAACACGCGGCGGCTGGTGGCGGAGGAGGGCGGGTTCCTCTACGATGCCGACGATTACAGCGACGACCTGCCGTTCTGGGTCAGGACGGAAAGCAAGAAGCAGTTGATCGTGCCCTATACGCTGGACGTCAATGACATGCGCTTCGCCACCATGCAGGGCTTCAATTCCGGCGAGCAGTATTTCACCTACCTGAAAGACACCTTCGACACGCTCTATGCCGAGGGCGGGAAGATGATGTCGGTGGGGCTGCACTGCCGCATCGTCGGCAGGCCGGGGCGCATCGCGGCGTTGGAGCGGTTCCTGAAATATATCCAGAGCCACGACAAAGTCTGGATCTGCCGCCGCATCGACATAGCTAAGCACTGGCACAAGCATCATGCGGGATAAGCAGGAATTTTTGAAAAAATACGGCGGCATCTACGAACATTCGCCGTGGATCGCCGAAGCGGGTTTTGCGGCGGGGGCGGAAACGCTCGATGACATCCATGCCGCGATGAAAGCCGCCGTCACCGCCGCCAGCCGCGACAAAAAACTGGCGCTGATCTGCGCCCACCCCGACCTCGCCTGCGCCGAACGGAACCTGACGGCGGAATCAACCTCCGAACAGCAGGGCGCGGGGCTGAAAGAGTGCTCACCGGAGGAATTCGCGGAATTTCAAAAGCTGAACGCCGAATACAAAAAGAAATTCGGCTTCCCTTTCATCATCGCCGTGAAAGGTCTCAACCGGATGGACATCCTGCAAGCCTTCCGCAGCCGCATCCACAACGATGCCGCCGCTGAGTTCGACACAGCGCTGGAGCAGATACACAGAATCTCTTTGTTTAGGTTGAGGGACTTATGCAAGTAAATTCAATTCATGGTATTCCAAGGAAGGGAGCTTTTTCATCAAAAGAGAATGCTTCTACATGGGTACACATATTTACCAGTTATGGAATACCCGCCAGCGAGTTCCAAACTCTTTATAAAAAGCTTATGACGAGTGGTGATGGGCAGTTACATCTGCCGAGACCTATTTGGATGGCCTTCTCCGACTTAGAAAACTTTTCTGTACCTCAAATACACTTTGAAGCCTTTTCAGGACAGCATGGAGAAATGATTTTATATCAACATAATTATGATGTTATTTTACCCAAATCCAATTTTGTTTATCTAAGCACCCCTTATCGAGACGGTGAGAAAATTTATGATGATGCAGAAGCTATTCTCGAAAAAATAAGAGGGATATCCTGCTTACTCTTCGGCAGAAATTTTCTTTATCAGAAAATAATGTCCGCTGAAATTTATAATCATCCATCAAACCGAATCGAACAAATCTCAAAAAGTACTAAAATTTTTGCAATAGCGGATGGTCCGTATGTAGGTGTTAACAATCTTCATGAATTGGAAGAAATTGCTAAAGCCATTGCTGAAATTCAAGATGAAGATGAACGTAGAAGGGTGGATAGCGCCATACATTATTTTGTTCGTGGCATCGAAAATAGCGATACATTTCTATACTTTTGGACCGCAACAGAAATTTTATGTGGAAAAAAAGAAAATAATGTAAAATTTATCCAGAATGCTTTGCAAGCTATTTATCCTGGTTTTGATGTTAATCAATTTTTTGGTTTTAAGCAGTTGAAGGGTTTAAGAGATAATTGGCTTCATCGGGGAATAATTCCAGATATTAGTTCTGATACAATTCGTTATTTGCAATTAATGTTTTTGGATCTTTTGCGTTATAAGGCTGGGCTGGCTACCAAGAACCATCTTCAGGCGATATGTTCTTCCGCCGATTTTAACTTATCAGATATTGGATTATCTTCGAATGGTCTTGGACGGGATCGTGGAGCTTTCAGGTGGGCTAGTCCTGAAGAAAGAAAAATTAGAAGCTCCCTATGGTGTAAAGCTGCGATAGAGTCCGAGACTTAGGTTTCCATCCCATGCACCTTCAACCCATGAATCCCGCCGTTCGGGTAGTGCATATAGAGGATATGCGTCACGGGAGCGGCGTCAGGCAGCGGAAAGCGGTGGAAGGTGTCCGGCGTCAGGGCGGCGAAGGGCAGCAGCGGCTGCCACGGGCAGCCATCAGGCAGATGCAGCTTGATCCTGAAGTTTTTTTCCGGCAGGTATTTCTGCTCCAGCATATAGGTCTGGAAATTTTCGGGCATGGCTTCTTTGCCGCTGCTGAAAACCAGCTTCCAGCGCGGGGCGAGTTTCATCAGCGCGTCGATTTTATCTTCTGAAGTGTTAAGCGCGAAAACATGGCAGCTCAGCGGCGCATTCAGCCGGTGCAGGTAGGTATCGACAACAATCTCTTCCAGCTTTGCGGGTTTTTTGAGGTGGAACAGCGCCTGCTCGCCGAAACCGGTGCGGGCGCTTTCCCAGCCGAACATGTGCATTTCCTTGCGGTTGCCCGCGACAGCGCGTGCCGGGTCGCCGTAATGGACATTCGAGATGTGGCTGATCTTTGCTCCTTCGAGCAGGTTGACTTGTTCGATCGGAGTTCCCATCGGCGTGCCGAAGAGATTGACCCTTGCGATGCCGCCTTCGTAGTAGCATTCGACCAGGCATTCCGTCGCCGGGGTCGGCGGAATGTCAAAGCTGTGTTCTGAATCGGGCTTCAGGGCTGCACGGTTGATGACTTGTTTGTTCTGTCCGGTGGTTTCGTCCTTCAGGTACACGGAAACGGCGCGCACCTGGTTGCCGGTGTACCATTTGGTGCTGATGGTGAGGCTGCTCACTTCCGCGCGCGTCTTGAGCCCGATCAGGAACCAGTTGTGGGCGTCATGGTCGTAAGAGAACGCCTGTTCCTTTTCCAGCACCGTCGTCGCCTTGTGGCGGCGCGATTCGATGCCCCAGTATTTCGCGCCCATGTGGGTGAAATCGCCACGGCAATCCTTCGGCTCGTCCGGCAGCACCACTTCGTGCGGGTTGGTGAAGGACGAATCCGAATAGGCGATCAGGAAGGCGGGCAGAGGATGTGTCATGCCGCCATCTTAGCGTCAAAAATGGGGGTTGACCATACTCGAAATTATGTAATGATAGCGCCATGAAAACCCGAATTTTAAAACCCGAGCCGCTGACCGCCGCCGCTTTCGCGCCTTACGGCGACGTGATCGAATGCGCCGAGGGCAAGGTGCAGAGCATCAACTACGGCAACACGGCCTGCTTCCATGATCTGGCGCAGCTCAACCTGACGGCGGAAGGCGGGCGGCCGATTGTCCGCATTTTCCGTTCGACACCGCTGCCGCGCCCCATCCAGATTAAAATCATGGAGCGGCATCCGCTCTCCAGCCAGGCGTTTTACCCTTTGAGCGGCCGCCCCTATCTGGTGGTGGTGGCGGAAAAGGGCGACTTTGACCCGAAAAAAATCAGGGTGTTTCTGGCGGGGCCCCATCAGGGCGTAAACTACCATGCCGGAACCTGGCATCATTTCAGCCTCGCGCTGGATGCTGTTTCGGAATTCCTGGTCATCGACCGCGGCGGGCCGGGAAAAAACTGCGACGAAGTAACACTCGACTCCATCTCTATAGACTACTGACCATGTGGTGGCAGCCCGATCATTTCGCCAAAAAAATCCCCTATCTTCAGGAGCGGGCGCGGATTATTGCCGCGGTGCGCGATTTTTTCAATCGGCGCGGCTATCTGGAAGTGGATACCCCGGCCTTGCAGCACAGCCCCTGCATGGAGCCGCATATTCAGGCTTTTCGCGTTGGGGGCAAGTACCTGCACACCAGCCCCGAATTCGCGATGAAAAAGCTGCTGGTGGCGGGGCTGCCGAAAATCTATCAGCTGGCGAAAGTGTTCCGCGATGAGCAGCCCTCGCGCCTGCACAGCCCCGAGTTCACCATGCTGGAATGGTATCAGGCGGGCATGGACTACAGGGCGATGATGCAGGAAACGGTGGAGCTGATCCGCGCTGTTGCCGCAGACAAGATCGTTTTCAATGGCAAGACCTGCGACCCGCATCAGCCGTGGGAAATCATCACTGTCGCCGAGGCTTTGAAGAAATATGCGGATGTTGATATTGAACAAAATTTGTGCGACCTGGCGCATATCCGCGCCGAAGCCGCGCGCATCGGCGTTTACGTGTCGCCGCATGACGACTGGGAAAACGCGCTGCTGAAAATCATGATGGACAAGGTGGAGCCGCATCTGGGTGCGCCTGTGCCGACGATCATCACTGACTATCCGGTGTCGATGGCGGCGCTGTCGCGCCCCAAGCCGGAAGATCCGCGCTTTGCCGAGCGGTTCGAGGTCTATATCTGCAGCATTGAGCTGGCCAACGCTTTCGGCGAACTGACGGACGCCAAGGTGCAGCGCGAGCGGTTCCTGCATGACATCGTCCTGCGTAAAAAGATATACGGTGACGACTATCCGGTGGATGAGGAGTTTTTAAAGGCGATCGAATTCGGCCTGCCGCCGTGCAGCGGCAATGCGCTGGGGATCGACCGGCTGGTGATGCTGCTGACCGGCGCTGGCAATATCGATCTGGTGCAGGCGGCGCCTGTGCAGCCGGACAATCGAAGCGGCTGGACGGCGCTGCATTACATGGCGGAAGCCGAGGCGCAAGGGGTCGATGTGGCCGCCCTGGTGGAAGAACTTCTGGCAGCGGGCGCCGACCCGCACCAGCCGGACCGGAATGGCGATACGGCTTTCAATATCGCTGCGCCGGCTTCTCCGGTGACAGGACGGCTGATGACGAAACACTGGCTGGCAGGCAAGGGCACGAAGGGGCTGAACGAGCGCTCCGGCTCCCATGGCACGACGCTGGCGCAATATATCGCCAAGTGGCTGCATGACGACGAGATCGAGGCAGCGGTTGCCAAGGGTGTGAGCGTTGACCTGCCCAATGACAGCGGCTGGACGCCGTTAATCGCCGCCGCCGCGATGGGGCGCGTGAAAGCGGTGGAGGTCTTCACCAAATCCGGCAGCCCGGCAGCGCGGACAACCGAGAGTTATACGGCCAATTATCACGGCTCCTCTGTTACCTATCCCGCAGGGCTGGACGCGGCGGGCATTGCCGAGGCGCGTTTGACGCAGGACAAAGGCTTGTCAGCGGAGATGAAAAAGAATTTTCTGCAATGTATTAAAATCTTGAGAGGCTAAAATGGAAACAACCCTGAAAACGATTGGCCTATTGTTCATGTCCAATGTCTTCATGACCTTTGCGTGGTACGGGCATCTTAAATACAAAGCCTCGCCGCTTCACATCGCCATCCTGGTGAGCTGGGGCATTGCCTTTTTCGAATATTGCCTGCAGGTGCCGGCCAACCGCATGGGTTCCGGCCTTTTATCGACGGCGCAGCTCAAGACCATCCAGGAAATCATCACGCTCTGCGTTTTCGCCGGGTTTTCGGTGTGGTACCTGAATGAGCCGCTGCGCTGGAATCATGCGGTCGGCTTTTTCTTCCTGGTGGTTGCGGCGTTTTTTATATTTAAAACAAAGACTTAATGTATAATACTTGACATAATGCACTAAAATAAGCTATCCTTATCCAAGATATTCCGAAGGGGCATCCCATAAGTTTTTTCATGGAAGGGATTACATCATGACTGAAGCGAATAACAACAAATCCGCACAAAAAATCGGCGACAAAATGCCGGACGGCAGCATTTATGCCGGTATTTCTCCCGATACAGGCAGGCCCATGTATGCGATGCCGAAGGATGCTTCCTTCAAGCGGGGTTTCAATGATGCCAGCAAATACCAGGCTGCGGCTAACGAGCGCAAGGAACTGGGCCATGACGACTGGCGCCTGGCATCGGACGCCGAAATGAAAGCTATTTTCAACAACAGCGCCGCTATCGGCGGCTTCGACAACTCCGGCGCCTATCCGGCGGGCTGGTACTGGACTTCCACAAAAGGCTACAACATGGGCGAGTTTGTGAAGATCGTGCGCGCCAGCGATGGGAGAGAGAACGACCAGCAGGACAAGCAGCGCGACCTGTCCGTGCGTTTGATCCGCAGCTGAGTGGCTTATTTCCCCGCCTTGTTTTTCCGGCTCACCAAAAACGCGTAAGTCAGTATCTTATAGGCCAGCTTCGCGGCTAAAAAGTTGCAGGCATGAAGGTTGGGCTTGGGCGCCAGTTCGTTGACGTCGGCGCCGACAAAATTCGATACCTTGGCCACCTCGCGGATAATATCCACAGATTCCTGCCAGAACAGCCCGCCCGGCTCCGGCGTGCCGGTGGCGGGCATCAGGCTGGCGTCCAGCCCGTCGATGTCGAAGGTGACATAGACGTTCTTGCCCTTGAAGTGGCTGACGATCTCACCCATGTCCCATTTGGCCTTTTCGCGCGCCCAGTAGATCTTGACGCGGTGCTTGTTCGCTTCCAGAAAGGGGATTTCGCTCTGCGAGATGTTGCGGATGCCGAAGGAATAGAGCTTGATGTGCGGGTGGTCGAGCGCGCGGCGCAGCGCGGCGGCGTGGCTGTAGTGCTCCCCCTCATAGCCGTCGCGCAGGTCGGCATGGGCGTCGAAATGCAGGATGGTCAGGTCCTTGTAGCGCCGCGCATAGGGGCGGATGGCGCCGGCGATGATGGAATGCTCGCCGCCGAACACCAGCGGGAATTTGCCCATTTTCAGGACTTCCTCCACCATCCCCTCCAGCTGGTCGAGCGCCTTGGGGATGGGTTTCCGGATTTTCGGCTCTTTGGCGGTGACGACGCCGATCTGGCGGAACGGCTCGCACCAGAACTCGTCGTCGAACAGTTCCACCTGATGCGAGGCGTCGATCATCGCCTGCGGCCCCTTGGCGGTGCCGCCGCCGTAGGAGACGGAGGCTTCCAGCCCGAAAGGGATGATGACGGCCCGTGCGTCCTTCAGGGAAGCGGCGTCTTTTTTCTCCAGCCCGAGAAAGGCTTTTTTGGGGGCGAGGAATTGCATGTTATTTAAACAACTTCGCCCAGTTCTTGCGCCCGCGTTTTTTCCAGTGGCCGCGGTGGTAGGCGTCGCTGGCCAGCAGCGGCAGCACCGAACCCGCTTCGGCAAAGACCATCTGCTCCTGCGCAACATCCACCTTGCCCCACGAGCAGGCTTCCTTGAGGGTCGAGGACGAGCAGGCGCCGTCGCGCACGTCGGCGACGGTGATCTGCACCGCGTATTTGTGCATCTCGACGTCGGGGTGGCCGAGGATTTCGGCGCAGACGACGGTGTCCTGGGTGAAGTTCTTCGGCACGCCGCCGCCGACCATCAGCAGGCCGGTGGTGCCGGCAGCGATTTTAATGTCGGTCAGCTCGCGGAAGTCGGCGACGCTGTCGATGGACAGGTATTTTTTCGGGTTTTTCTTCTGGTGCAGCACCAGGCCGAAGCCGGCGGAGCTGTCGGTGAAGGCCGGGCAGAAAATCGGCACGCCCTGTTCATAGGCGGTCTGGACCAGCGAACCCTTTTTCTTGGCGTTCTTGGTCAGCCACTTGCCCATCTCCCAGATGAATTCGCGGGAGGAATAGGGGCGCGGCTCCAGGCTGTTGGCGATCTCGAAAATCGTGCGATCGACCGCCTGCAGGTCTTCCTCGTCGATGTAGGTGTCATAGATGCGGTCGATGTAGAGGTCGCGCAGCTCGCGGTCATCGACCTGGCCGTCGGCCTGGTAATGCCTGAAGCCGAGCGCCTCGAAAAAGTCCATATCGACGATGCTGGCGCCGGTGGCGACGATGACATCGACCATGTTGTGCCTGACCATGTCGGTGTAAATATCCATGCAGCCGCCCGCCGAGGTGGAGCCGGCCAGGGTCAGGATGCTGGTGGCGTTTTTATCCTGCAGCAGGGCGTTGAAGATGTCCGCCGCGCGGGAAAGGTCGCGGGAGGTGAAGGACATCTTGCCCATGCCCTTGATGATGGGGCGGGCGTCGAAGCTCTTGAAGTCGATATGCTCAACCGGCGTGCTCAGCAGCACGGCCTTGCGGTTGTTTTTCGGCTTGGGCTTTACTGTCTTCAGGTTTTTCATGGGGGAGGGTCCTTTTGTTCGGGAGTTGCGGGGTTTTTTTCAAATGCAGGGCGTTGTTGCTGGGGTCGCCGTACATCGTCACCAGCGGCGGCGCCAGGACGCCGACGGTTTCGGTGGAGCTGAAGCCGTTGAAGCCGGTGCGCATGGTGTTGCCGTAGGCGCCCAGCTGGCCGATTTCGATGTAATCGCCCTCTTTCACGTCCTTGGGGAGGAAGAAGGGGCCGGTCATGTAGTCGATGCTGTCGCAGGTCGGCCCGTAGAAACGGAACGGCTTGAGCGGGGCGCCAGGGCCGTCATCCGCAGAACGGATGAGGCGCACCGGGAAACGGAATCCCATCTGGCCGGCATCGAACAGGCTGCCGTAGGTGCCGTCGTTGATATACAGGACATCGCCCTTGCGGAGCTCGACCTTGACGATGACCGAGCAGCTTTCCGCCACCAGGGCGCGGCCCGGCTCGCACCAGAATTCGCAAGATTGGGGCTGCGGCAGGCATGCAAACCCTCGTTCAATGGCCAGTTTGTATTCGGCCAGCGGCGGCGGGATCATGTCCGGATAGATTGACGGGAAGCCCCCGCCGACGTCGATAATGTCCACCGGCGTGCGCGGCAGGGATTGCAGGATGCCGCCGACCAGCTGCAGCGCCGTGGTATAGGCCTGCGGTTTCATGGTCTGGGAGCCGACATGGAAGGAGACGCCGAGGCGCTGTCCCGCCTTGCGGGCCGCCTTGAGCAGGCCGATGGCCTTTTCCGGCGAGGCGCCGAACTTCCCGGCTAGCGGCAGTTCGGAATAGGTGTTGGGTACGGCCAGGCGCAGGATCAGGGTCAGGTCTTTGCCCCCGCTGGTGCAGGAGACGATCTTTTCGAGCTCTTCGGCGCTGTCGAAGGCGAATTCGCGGATGCCGTAGTCGAAATAGGCCTGTTCGATGGCGGGGCGGCTTTTGACCGGGTGCATGAAGGACATGCCGGCTTCCGGGCACAGCTCGCGCACCAGCTGGATTTCGGGGATGGAGGCGACGTCAAAATTCCGGATGCCGGAATGAAACAACCCCGTAACGATATACGGGGCAGGGTTGGCCTTAACGGCGTAGAGTGTTTTTCCGGGGAAGTTTTCCGTGAACCAGCGGGCTGCGTTGTCGAGGGCAGCCCGATGGAAGCATGTGATCGGGATGTCCGGTCGATGTTGCCTTATAAGGTCGATGGGGCCGTTGTAATCGTCCATGTCTGTTGATGTCCACTGTGATAACAAGCGGCACAACCGTCTTCGAATGGATCGCTCCACTTCGGATGCCTACAATTCAAGCTTATAGGCAGATTCGATTCTTTGTAAAGAAAACTTTATGGGTCCGCATTCTGCTGGCGTGCACAGAGAGCGGATTTTTATCGTCTGTCATCCGGCATCAGCGTCATGCCGGATTTATTCCGGCATCCAAAAGCGCGTCTGCGCGTCTTGTGAATCAATATGACGGCAGGACTGCCTCTTGGACCCCGCAACAAGTGCGGGGCGACGACGGGCCGTGGTTAATCTCAAATATTACTATACATAATTACAGAATCGTGTATAGTCTCCATTCCGCGAAAGAAACCTATTGAAAAATTATTGTTTTTCAATAGGATAGCGCGGCTCCGGATAAGCCGGGGATTGTAATTACGCCGGAAGAAACAAAAAAATGACCTCAAAACTGAAAAATATCGCCATCATCGCCCACGTTGACCATGGCAAAACCACCCTCGTCGATGTGCTGCTGCGCCAATCCGGCCTGTTCCGGGAGAACCAGCAGGTCGCTGAATGCGTCATGGACTCCAACGACCTGGAACGCGAGCGCGGCATCACCATCCTGGCGAAGGTCACTTCCGTGGTGTGGAAAGACACGCGCATCAATATCGTCGATACCCCCGGCCACGCCGATTTCGGCGGCGAAGTGGAGCGCATCCTCTCGATGGTCGATGGCGTGATCGTGCTGGTCGATGCCGCCGAAGGCCCGCTGCCGCAAACCAAATTCGTCGTTGCCAAGGCCCTGAAGCAGGGCATCCGCCCGATCGTGGTCATCAACAAGGTCGATCGCCCGGACGCGCGCCCTGAAGCCGTGCATGAGGAAGTGTTCGATTTGTTCGCCGCGCTGGACGCCACCGACGAGCAGCTCGATTTCCCCTTGCTTTATGCTTCAGGCAGGCAGGGCTGGGCCAGCACCGCCCTCGATGGCGAGCGCAAGGACATGACGCCGCTGTTTGACCTGGTGTGCGACTTCGTTCCCTCCCCGAATAATGAACTGGACAAGCCGTTTTCAATGCTGGTCACGCTGATCGAAAATAACCCCTATCTGGGGCGCCTGGTGACCGGCAAGGTCATGTCCGGTTCCATCAAGGTCAATATGCCGCTCAAGGCCATGACCCGCGAAGGCAAGCATGTGGAAAATTCCCGCGTCACCAAGATCCTGGCGTTCCGCGGCATCGAGCGCGAGGCGCTTCCCGAGGCTAAAGCCGGCGACATCATCTCCCTGGCGGGCATGACGGAGGCGACGGTGTCCGACACCGTCTGCGATGTGTCTGTTGAACAGCCGCTCTATGCCATTCCGATCGACCCGCCGACCATCAGCATGTCGTTTGCCGTGAACGACAGCCCCTTTGCCGGCACCGAGGGCACCAAGGTGACCTCCCGCGCCATCCGCGACCGCCTGTTCCGCGAGGCGGAAACCAATGTCGCGATGAAAGTGAAGGACGGCATCACCTCCGATACTTTTGAAGTGTTCGGCCGCGGCGAGTTGCAGATGGCGGTGCTGATCGAAACCATGCGCCGCGAAGGTTTCGAGCTGTGCATCGGCCGTCCGCGCGTCGTGTTGAAGGCAGATGAGGCCAGCGGCGAAAAGCTGGAGCCGTTTGAAGAAGTCATGATCGATGTCGATCAGGTCTATTCCGGCCAGGTTGTGCAGAAAATGGCTCTCCGCAAGGGGGAAATGATCTCGATGCTGCCCAGCGGCGGCGGCCGGATGAAGATGACCTTCATCGCCCCGACCCGCGGCCTGATCGGCTATCACGGGGAATTCCTGACCGACACCCGCGGCACCGGCATTATCAACCGCCTGTTCCACGGCTATGCGCCGTTCAAGGGCGGTCTTGAAACCCGCCGCACCGGCGTTCTGCTGGCCATGGACACCGGTGAAGCGACGGAGTACGACCTGTGGAAGCTCGAAGAGCGCGGCGTCATCATGGTGCTGCCGGGGACGCGCGTCTATGAGGGCATGATCGTCGGCGAACATAACCGCGAGAATGACCTGCCGGTGAACGTGCTGAAGGGCAAGAAACTGACCAACGTCCGCGCCTCCGGCACCGACGAGGCGACCAAGCTCGTGCCGCCGCGCATCCTGACCCTCGACCAGGCGATCATTTATATCGCCGACGACGAACTGGTCGAAGTGACCCCGAAGTCCATCCGCCTGCGCAAGCGCATCCTCGACCCCAACCTGCGCAAGCGGGCGGAGAAGGTGGCGTAGCCGTACTTCCTGTCTATATTTTATGGTAAAAATTAGCCCGATTGCATGTTAAAAACTTGCAATCGGGCGGCGAGATACTTATCTATAAAGGGTCGCTATTCATTGATCGCCATTATTTAAAAAGGAATGTAATTCATGTCCGCACAGGCTGCCGCAAAAACAGGATCTGGTTTGTCTTACGATGAGGTTCCCTACGAAAGCTTCGCCTATCCGCAAACGCATCCCGCCCATGTCAGCACCATCGCCTCATTGTTCGGCCTGACTCCGCCGGATTTCAAGACCGCCCGCGTCCTGGAGCTGGGCTGCGCCGGCGGCGGCAACCTGTTTCCCCTGGCGCTGCTGTATCCGAAAGCCAGTTTCCTCGGCATCGACCTCTCGGGCGAACAAATTGCCTTGGCCAATAAGCACAAGCAGGCCTTGAAGCTGGATAATGTCGAATTCCTGCAGCAGGACATCCTGGCTTTTGCGCCGAAAGACAAAAAGAAAAAATTCGATTACATCATATGCCACGGCATCCTTTCCTGGGTGCCGGAGACGGTGCGGGAGAAAATTTTCACCCTTTGCGGCGAATGGCTGAGCCCGAACGGCCTTGCCATCATCAGCTATAACGCGCTGCCGGGGTGGAACGCCGTGCGTTCCTTACGCGAAATGATGATCTACCATACCAACCGTTTTTCCAAGCCGGAGGAAAAAATCCGGCAGGCGCGCAGCTTGCTCGATTTCCTGGCCGAGAACGTGCCGGAAGGCAATACGGGCTATCGCGCCGTCATCGAGGACGAGCGCAAGCTGCTGAAGAACATCAATAACTCTTACCTGTACCATGACCATCTGGAAAGCGTGAACACGCAGTTCTACCTCCATGATTTCGCGGCCACGGCGCTGACGCACGGCCTGGCTTATGTCGGCGATACGAACATCACGGGCATGTACGTCGGCAATATGCCGCCGAAGGCCATGGAAACGCTGAAAGTCCTGAACGACATCGTCAGCCAGGAACAATATATGGACTTTATCACCAACCGCCGCTTCCGTTCCTCCATCCTGTGCAAGAGCGGGCAGAAGNCGGGCAGAAGATAAACCGCAACCTGCAAAACGACCAGGTCCTGAACTATTTCCTGACGGCCAATCCGGCCATGGAAGTGACCGGCGCCGACCCGAAGCAGAACATCACCTTTAAGGTGAATAACGGCAGTTTCGTAACACATGAAGCGGTGTCAGGAACGCTGTTCCTGGAATTGAAGGCTTGCGGGCAAAAGCCCATCGCCGCCAAAGACCTGATCGCCCGGGTTCAGAAAAAACTGGGCTTGCCCGATGCCAAGCCCGTCCAGGATATTCTCGTGGCGCAGGGCCTGCAGCTGTTCCTGCGGGGGTACATCAACCTTCGCTCCGACAGCCCGCATTTTGTGACCGAGATCAGCCCGAAGCCGGTGGCCTTCCCGCTGGCGCGTTATGAAGCGGGGCTGCATAACTGCCGCACGGTCACCAGCGTCATGAGCAATACGATTCCCAGCGATGTCATCGCCAACCTGATCCTGCAAAACCTGGACGGGTCGAAAACCGTGCAGGACGTGGCCGGTATCCTTGCTGAGAACGTTAAAAAAGGCGTCCTGAAAATGGAAAGGAACGGCAGCCCCATCAAGGATGGCGACGACATCAGCAAAGACATGCTTAAAGTCGTCGAAGATATTCTTCCGAAGATGGCCAAACATGGCTTGCTGGTGGGTTAGGATTTTCTCAAACCAACTCTATTAACCATAATACGAAGGTCCCGGGGCGCTATTAAAGGCTCCCGGGGCCTTTTTATTATGCTGGAAAAATAGATAAATTTCACATAGAGTATGGTGAATCGAAATATAAGTACTCAATGCAGTTCATTTTCTTGTCTCTTTGGAAACAGGAAAACACATCAAGGGCGTCTGGATGGAAAATAAGAAGCGGGTTTTTACAGTTCTGTGTATCGATGGCGGCGGTGTGCGCGGCGTTATTCCGGCGCGTATCCTTCAGGAGATCGAGGAGCGGACGGGAAAACCGATTGTCGAGCTGTTTGATATGATCGGCGGCACCTCCACCGGGGCGATCATCGGCGGATGCCTTCTTGCCCCGGATCCCAAGAACCCGTCGAAGCCGCGCTTTACGGCGAAAGAAACCTTAAGTTTTTATCATAACCTGGCCGGAAAAGTTTTTCCGGAGATGCGCTTCAAGGGCATACGCAAGCTGTCCACCGGCGCGCTCTACGACCCGAAGCCCCTGGAAGACGGGCTGAAGGCGCATTTGGGCGACCTGAAGATGAAGGACATGCTGACCAGCTTCCTGATCCCCGCCGCAGATATAAAAAATTTCAAGCCGGTCTGGATCACGCACCTGAAAGACCAGAAAGATAAAAGCAAGGAGGGTTGGGATTCGATGCTGCTGCGGGATGCCGTCCGCGTCGCCACTTCCGCTCCGACCTATTTCCCGGCCCGGTATGTCGAAACAACGCCGAATGAGGAAACACCCAACATCAAGCATCGCCACGCCCTGATTGACGGCGGATTTTTCGGCGGCAATGCCATGCAGCACCTTCTGGCGCAGGCGCAAAAAATCGCGCCGCCGGATGCGGAAATCGTCGTCGTCCATATCGGCACCGGCAGCCCGGATAATAACATGTCTCCTGACGAGTTTAACGCCTTCGGGCCCCTCGGACTGGTCAGCCCCGCCAACGGCAATATCCTGATGTCCTTGGTCATTAAGATGTCGATGCGCGACTGTGAAAACGACATGCGGGATGAAATCGGCGACCGGCTCTTCAGTTTTGACGACGGCGTCAACCCGAAAAACGACCCGAATTCCCCGTCGATCTCCATGGATGATGCGCGCGAGGACAACCTGAAGCGCCTCGAAAAGCACGCCGAAAAGATCATCAAGGACAATAACGGCGAGATGGACCGCCTGTGCTCCCTTCTCAAGCACCGCGAATTCGCGGAGGAAAGGCATCTCGAAAGCCAGGATGCGATCCAGAAGCTGACGGACAAGATGGCGGCGACGAACACCGTCAAGGGGCTGATGCGCCTCTATATGAGAATCGTCAATTTCAGCATCGGCAAGGAAATCCCCAAGCCCGCGCCGGATGATGGCGAAATCAAGGCGCTGGTCGGAAAGCTGACCGAACATCACAAGGCTGAAATCGACCGCATTTATCGCGTGATGCTGGACAAGAAACAGCACCAGAACAAGATTCTGAACGCTTTCAAGGAAGCGGGCGAGAATATTACCGATATTACCAAAAAGATCTTTGTCGAGCCCTTCAAGGCCGACCCGCCGCCGCCTGCCAATAATGATAACAAGCCGCCTTCCTCCAATACGAATAATCCCCCCAAGCGTGACGGCCACAAGCCCGGCCCCTAAGTTTTTTTGATGCTGCACTGCGCAAAAAAATTGCTTAAACCGGGGCGGTGCCTTATTGTTACATGAGGGGAGAGCCCGGCATCCTATCGGGCATATCGAGGGGGATATCTCATGAGCGAAGCAGCGCCGCAACCGAAAGCACAGCAAACCGTCACGTTGATCGACAATGCGACCGGCAAGAAATACGACTTTCCCGTGATGAACGGCAGCGTCGGCCCCAGGGTCATCGACATCCGCAAGCTTTATGCCGAAACCGGCATGTTCACCTACGATCCGGGTTTCACCTCCACGGCGGCCTGCGAGAGCGCGGTCACTTACATCGACGGCGACAAGGGCATTCTTTTGTACCGCGGCTATTCCATCAAGGAGCTGGCGGAGAAAAGCGATTTCCTCGAAGTTTGTTTTTTGCTTCTGCATGGCGAGCTTCCGAACGGCCAGCAAAAGAGTGAGTTCGTCAATACCATCACCCGCCATACGATGGTGCATGAGCAGATGCAGTTTTTCTTCCGCGGCTTCCGCCGCGACAGCCACCCGATGGCGGTGATGGTCGGCACTGTCGGCGCGCTGGCCGCCTTTTATCACGACTCCCTCGATATCGACGATCCCAAGCAGCGGGAAATCGCCGGGCACCGCCTGATTGCGAAGATACCGACCATTGCCGCCCTCACTTATAAATATTCCATCGGGCAGCCATTCATATATCCGCGCAATGATCTCAGTTTTGCCGAAAACTTTTTGTATATGACGTTTTCGGTGCCGTCCGAGCCGTATAAAATCAACCCGATTTTGGCGCGGGCGATGGACCGCATTTTCATCCTGCACGCGGATCACGAACAGAACGCCTCCACCTCCACGGTGCGCCTGGCCGGATCCTCCCGCGCCAATCCCTTTGCCTGCATCGCTTCCGGCATCGCCTCGCTCTGGGGCCCGGCGCACGGCGGCGCGAACGAGGCCGTGCTGGCCATGCTGGAGGAGATCGGCGACAAGAGCCGCATCCCCGAATTCATCAAGCGCGCCAAGGACAAGAACGACACCTTCCGCCTGATGGGCTTCGGCCATCGCGTCTATAAAAATTACGACCCGCGCGCCGAGATCATGCGGCGCACCTGCCACGAAGTCCTCGCCGAGCTGGGCATCAAGAACGACCCGCTGCTCGACATCGCGATGGAGCTGGAAAAGATCGCCCTGCAGGACGAGTATTTCATCGAGAAGAAGCTGTATCCCAACGTCGATTTCTATTCCGGCATCATCCTGAAGGCGATCGGTTTTCCGACCGAGATGTTCACCGTGCTGTTCGCCGTCGCCCGCACCGTCGGCTGGGTCGCGCAGTGGAAAGAGATGATCGAGGAGCCGACCCAGAAAATCGGCCGCCCGCGCCAGCTCTACACCGGCGCCACCGAGCGCGCCTATGTGGCGCTGGATAAGAGGAAGTGAAAGCATCCGCCGTAAGCAAACTTCCTGAAATCACCATCTTCTTTTGGGTCATGAAGATCTGCGCCACCACCCTGGGGGAAACGGCAGGCGACCTTTTATCCATGACGCTCAAGGTGGGTTATGCCGTGAGTTCCCTTGTTTTGATCGGCGTGTTTATTGTCACTCTTGTGTCCCAGCTGCTGTCAAAAAAACATTATCCATTGCTTTACTGGACGGTCATTCTCTCGACCAGCACTGCCGGCACAACGATGTCGGATTACATGGACCGCACCTTGGGGCTTGGTTACCTCAAGGGCTCGTTGATTTTAATCATCATTCTCTCGGCCATTCTTATGTTCTGGCGCTTCAATATAGGGTCTCTGTCCATTAAAAATGTCAAAACATTCAAAGTTGAATTGTTTTACTGGGCCGCCATTTTATTTTCAAATACCTTGGGCACAGCCTTCGGGGATTTCCTGGCCGACAGCTCCGGGCTGGGGTTTGGCGGCGGCGTGCTGCTGGTTTCAGGGGTGCTGGCGCTCATCATCGCGGCGCATTATTATTCCAAAATTTCCCCGGTTTTTTTGTTCTGGTCGGCTTTTATCCTGACGCGGCCTTTCGGCGCGACGATGGGTGATCTGCTCACGAAGGACCATGAAAAAGGCGGGCTCGGGTTTGGGACGATTGGATCGTCCACGGTTCTGGCCGCCATTCTTGCGATATTCATTTCCTACACGATGAAAAATGAGCGGGAACGGCGGAGGGTGCATCTCTCGCTGGAAAAAATAGATGAGTTTTAAACCCCTTTAATCTTCTGCCGGAAATAACGCCCTCAGTCACGGCTTGAACCGGCCGGGATTTCTTTTGGATTCCGGGCCGGATGACGAAGGCTTGCGGAGCTCGACGCTGGAGCCCGGTTTAAGGTCCATCAGGACGGACTCGTCCCTCTCAATCCAGTCCAGCAGCGCCCGCCCGTATTTTCTTTGCTTTTCCATTGTCATGGACAGGCCTGCCTCCGTGTCGTATTCGGCATTGTTGCCGACGTCGAGGTAACGGAACGCCACGGGATCGCCATCGATGTCTCCCGTCACATGCCATTCCGTCTGGGTGGTTATTTTGTCCGTCCGGCCGTGATAATGGATGGTTTTGACGTTGAGCTTCATTGCAACACCTCTAAAAATGCCTCTCCTTAAATGATAGGGGTTTTGCGTTAAAGAAGAATTAACCACTAATAATCCGTTGTCAGCGTGCGGTGGCGGGGCTTCTGGTACAGTTCCGGCTCATACCCGCGGTGCCACAGCAGGTGGTCGAGGTTGACGGACATGACCATCCGGCCCTGCCGGTGTGCGGCCTGCTTCATGAGTTCCGCCGCATGAATTGCCGAGGCCCTGATTTCGATTTCTTCCTCGCTGCCGGAGGGGATCAGCGCGCCGCTGTCGATTTTCGCGGCGAGCCCGGCGTCATATTCAAGGATGCCGTCGCAGCGCAACACATGCGGCACCATGTTGTCGGCGAAGATCGTGAGCCTGTCCATGTCCGTGAAGCCGCCCAATGCCAAATTCATGTCCGCGGCCAGGATCTGCGCCCGCTTTAAAAAGGGAATTTCCATTCCCTTGTAAACATGGATGTCGCGGAAACTGTCCCAGGCCGCCACGATATTCGCCAGTTTGAGCGCGGAATAACCGGCCTCTTCCAGCAGGTTGACAACCTTGCCCTGATACTCCGCGATTATTTTTTCTCCTGCCGCCCGCAGGTGCCTTGCGAACTGCACCATCAGCTCATCCACCGGCGCCGACAGCGCTTGCGAAAAATATTCCGGCGTCGCTGCGGCCCATTGTTCCGGGCGGCTGAGCTCACCCCGTTCAAAGGTTTTTTTGAGCCCTTCTGCGATGGTGTTGTATTCAAGTCCGGCGTGGAAATAGCCCGAGCCGAAGTTGATGCTGTCGAGGGCCAGGATATAGGCGGCGGTTTCGCGCCTGTCGGCGGCGATGTGATGGAGATGGGGATCCATGCCGCTAATCAGGCTGTATTTGCCGAGGATGAACGCCGTGTAGGCGGGAATTTTTTCACGGTGGATCCTGACGTGCCCGGCCCGTTCCGCCACCCATTGGCAGGCGGGCGCCACTTTTTCAACGCGGCTCATTCTGGGTCTCCAGCCAATCCAGGATGATGGAGCCGGCAAAATGCTCGTAGAGGTCGTTGTGATGCCCGCCGTCGATCATCACCAGCTCCTTGGGATGGTTGGCGGCATCGTAGAGTTTTTGCGCCAGCTGCGGCGGGATGATGGGGTCTTCGTCGCCGTGAATCATCATCAGCGACGAGCGGATGGACTTTATTTTACTGAGGTTGTCAAACTTGTCTTTCATCAGGTAAGTGACCGGCAGCCAGGAATATACCTCCCGGGCCACGTCGAGGGCGCTGCTGAAGGCGGATTCCAGGATCAGGGTTTTGGGCTGGAATTCCACGGCCATCTGCACCGCCGGCCCCGAGCCGAGGCTTTCCCCGTAGATGATCCATTGCGACGGCGGATAGCCATTGGTCTCCAGCCACTTGAGCGCCGCGCGTGCGTCCTTATAGAGCCCGTCCTCGCTGATGCTGCCGGGGTTGCCGCCATAGCCGCGGTACTCGCAAAGATAGACGCCGTACCCGGCGCGGATGAACTGCTGCATCTTGGCAGCGCGATGGCCGATATGCCCGGCATTGCCGTGGTAGAGGATGATGACTTTGCCGCGCCGGTTCCGGGGCGGCGCAAACCAGGCCAGCAGGTTGAGGCCGTCTTCGGCCCTGACCCGCAGTTCCTGCATATTGCCGGCGTCGTTATCGGCGGGCTTGCCGGGATAGCCGCGGTCGGGGGCGTATTGCAGATAGCGCTGGCCGAAATAAACCATGACGACAAGGAGGGCATAGCCGAGCATCAGAAAAAAAAGGATCCGCGCCAGAGCCATGATCCGGAACCCCTTATGCCGTTTCTTTCAGCAGGCTGCCGTAAAGCCGCGCATAGGCGCCGTTCCGGGCCAGCAGCGTCTGGTGATTGCCGGATTCCACGACCTTGCCGTCGTCCAGCACGTAGATGATGTCGGCGCCGATGATGGTGGAGAGGCGGTGGGCGACGACGATCGTCGTCCTGCCCTTTTGCAGCCGTTCCAGCGCCGCCTGGACCAGCCGTTCGGAATGGGCGTCCAGCGCGGAGGTGGCCTCGTCGAGCAGCAGGATCGGCGCGTTTTTCAGCATCGCCCGCGCAATCGAGATGCGCTGCTTCTGCCCGCCGGAGAGCTTCACGCCGTTTTCGCCGACAAAAGTGTTATACCCCTGCGGCAGATCCATGATGAAGTCGTGGGCGGCGGCAAACCTGGCGGCTTCGACGATTTCCGCGTCCGTCGCCTGCAGCGTGCCGTAGGCGATGTTGTCGCGTATCGTGTCGTTGAAAATGGCCACTTCCTGGCTGACCAGCGCCATGTTCCTGCGCAGGGAGAAAAGCGTCACGTCGCGGATGTCCTGCCCGTCGATTTTGATGGCGCCGCCGCTGACGTCGTAAAAGCGCGGAATCAGGCTGAGGATGGTGGATTTTCCGGCGCCGGATTCGCCGACCAGGGCGATGGTCTTGCCGGCGGGCGCCTCGAAGGAGACGCCGCGCAGGGCCTCGCTGCCGTCGAGATAGGTGAAGCTGACATTATCAAAGGTGACGACCGGGCTGGCTGTGTCCAGGACTGCGGCGCCGGCCTTGTCGCGGATGGCGGGCTGGATATCCAGCAGCTTGAACGTCCGGTCGGTGGCCGCCATCCCCGTCTGCATGACGATGTTGAGCTTGGCCAGCCGCTTCATCGGCTCAAAGGCCATCAGGAAGGCGGCGATGAAGGAAAACAGCTTTCCGGCGGTGCTGGCGCCGGCGATGACCTGGTAGCCGCCGTAAATGATAATCATCACGATCGCCATGCCGCTCAGGACCTCGGCCACCGGCGACACCACGGCCGAAACGCGGAAGGAGCGGGTCATCAGGCGGAAGATGCTGTCGATGATTTTGCCGATGCGGACCTTTTCGTACTCTTCCATGCCGTAGGACTTGACGTGCTTGTTGCCCTGGAACGACTGGTTGAGCAGGCTGGTCAGCTTGCCGGTTTCCTCCTGCATGCTGGTTGAAACCTTGCGCAGCTTCCTGCCCAGCTTGCCGACGAAATAGGCCGCTATCGGAAAGACAAAAATCGACGCCAAGGACAATTTCCAGTCCTGGTAGAACATCACGCCGATCAAGCCGATGACCGTGAAGGTATTCTTGCCGATGCCGGTCAGGCTTTCGATGATGGCGGTGCGCATCATCGCCGTGTCGGAAATGAAGCGCGACAGCAGCTGGCCGCTTTGCAGCCCGTGAAAATAGGCGAGATCGGCATAGACCAGATGGGCGAACATGTCGCGGTTGACATCGCTGACCACCTGCTGCCCCAGCCGGTTCATCATCACCGAATAGCCGTACGTGGCCAGGCCGCGGATGCTGAACACGGCGAAAACGGCCAGCGCCACCGGCCACAGCATGCTTGAGTCCTTGCTGGTGAATACTTTGTCAATGATAGGTTCCATAAGTTTGGCCATTGCCCCGGTCATGCCGGCGGAGATCAGCATCAGCACCAGCGCCAGCACTAGGCTGCGCCAATGCGGAACAATATAGGTTTTGACCAGCCGCTTCGCCAGGGGCAGTGAAGCCGTCATGACGGGCGCATTTTTTTTGTTCTGTGGGTCGGCCATGGCGATAGTTAATGCTTTCTTGAGCTATATTGTATTATATTTAAACTGGTCTGGGAGCTTAATATCTTCTTCAAGCAATGTAAACAATAAACATAATATTTGAAAGAGGTTTTATGTTCGGGAGCAAAGATAAAACGCCGCCCAAAGGCCCGGAATCCCCTCCGGGAGGCGCTGGGCAAAAACCCTCCATGGCGGCGCCGCCGACCATCGGCATTGCGCTGGGCAGCGGCCTCGCCCGCGGTTTCGCGCATATCGGCGTGATGCGCGCGCTCAAGCGCCATGGCATTGAACCGACCATCGTTGCCGGAACGTCCATGGGGGCGCTGATCGGCGGCGCCTACCTGACCAACAAACTCGATGATATCGAGGAATGGGCCTATAAGCTCACCAAGTTCAAGGTCCTGAGCTATCTTGATTTTCGCGTCAAAAGCAGCGGCCTGATCGGCGGCGAGCGCCTGCAGAAACTGATGCTGAATACTTTCGGCGAGGCGCGGGTGGAAGACCTGCCGCGTCCTTTCATCGCCGTCTCGACGGACCTGGTGACCGGCCACGAAGTCTGGATGCGCAAAGGCCGGATGGTCGATGTCATGCGCGCTTCTTTCTCCTTGCCGGGTATTTTTCCGCCGGTATCCGTGAACGGACGCTGGCTGATCGACGGGG
Organism: Alphaproteobacteria bacterium; assembly: GCA_021413445.1. Classification (GTDB taxonomy): domain Bacteria; phylum Pseudomonadota; class Alphaproteobacteria; order Micavibrionales; family UBA2020; genus PALSA-926. The sequence continues at coordinate 83,366 of JAIOQI010000056.1, forward strand.
CGCTGGTCAATCCGGTGCCGGTTTCCGCCCTGACCGCCAATGGCGCCCGCATGACGATTGCGGTGAACGTCAGTGGCGACATCATCGGCAAATCCAAGCGTCCCGGCGACAAGATTCCCACCGTGGCCGGTTTCGACCTGATGAGCTTCAAGGGGCCGGAGCAGGTGGAAGAAGCCAAGCAAAGCGGCCTCGTCAGCCGTATCTTCCAGCGCGAGCCGGACAACCCCAGCATTTTCGGCGTGATGGTTTCGGCGCTGAACATCGTGCAGGATCGCCTGGCCCGCTCGCGTCTCGCCGGCGACCCGCCGGACGTGCTGATCGTGCCCCGCATCGGCCATGTCGGCCTGATGGAATTCGACCGCGCCGAGGAGCTGATCGCTGAAGGCGAAGCCGCCGTCGAGCGCGTGATGCCGGATATCAAGTCGGCTTACACCGTCCTGTGCACGGATTATAAGGACGATGACTCGCCTGCGGGGTGATGTTAAGTTATTGAACAGTATGTATTTACCATAGTTTATTGACATATTCTGCGATATGTTATACGCTGCATAATCACTATTCAAAAAATATGCCGCGGCGCGCAGAAAGAAAACGAATGACCTCTCCCCGACTGAAAAAGACTTTTGGGCAAAAAGCCGGAAGGTTTATGCGCAAGGCATTCCTGACGCTGATTTTCGCCGGGGCGGCCGGTTGCTCGGATTATTCCACTTACGAGACAAAAGAAGTCGAAGAAAACGAGACGCTGCCCGAAGCCTGCGTCTCCAATGACAACGTTCAGGAGATCGCGCAGGAAACGCCGCAGCTTTACCTTGATCTTGTCATCATGGAAAAACTGCCCCTGACCGGCGCAACCGTCTATGAGATCCTGAAGGATCCCGCCAACGGCATCACGACCTGCCGTTTCCCGGTCTCCGGGGATGATAACCGCAATTGTACTTACTCCAACCAGAACGTCAGGCTGTCCCGGGGCAGCGGCACCGGCAGCGCTTTTCATGAATATTTCCATGCGGCGCAGGATGTCAATAACGGGAATACCGACATGTTCGACCTGACCATGAAGGACGCCGCCATTGCCAGCCTGCTGGAGGAGGCGTCGGCTGTCGCTTATGTGCTTGCCGCGCAGCAGGAAGCGGCAAACCGCGGCTTGGAATTTTTTATGAATAGCGAGCGCTTTCACGCCTCTGATGAGCAAGAAAACATCGATGCCTTCCATGACGCCTATACGGCGGCTTGGGAGAAAAACGCCGGTCTCGTTGCGCAGGCCCGCGAGGCAAAATCGCTCGAGGCCGGCGGTCAGGCGGTGGTGCGCCGCCTGATGGATGGCGAAGACCTGGAATGGAGGATATTCTACGCCGATCAGGCTATCTCCAATATCAACAACAACAGCCGGGCTTTCCGTGATGACGGCCGTGAGTTCGATCCGGACTACAAAGACACGCGTTATCTTGCCTATAGCAAACTGGGCCTTGTTTCACCGCAGATCAACTTTATCCCCGGGGAATATCTGGGTGCGGAGGCGGATGCGGCTATCGACAAATGCTTCGCCGGCATGGGCTTTCAGGTGGTGTCCAAAACCCCGTCCCCGCCGCCAGTGCGCACGGCCCGGCACAACACGCTTCCCTGGCCGGATTTTGAGCCTTAAAGCTGTTTATTTTCATATTTACTTGACATATCCAACTAAACATCGTATTTTTCCCCATCCTTATTCACGCAGAATCATGATGGAGAAAATCAATGGCGTTTAAACCTTTTTCAACTTACGGTCAAAAAGACAGCTTCGGGCAGAAAACCGGAAGGTTCCTGCGCAAGACTTTTTTAAGGCTGGCCTTTGTGGGCGCCGTCGGCGGACCCATTTACCATCACTACGGCACGAAAGAGAATATCGAAGCCAAGATCACTTCCGTGGAAACGCTGCCGTCCGACAAAAAAGACGCGCCGGTTGAAACGATCATCCACACCGACAAGGGCACGTTTGTCAATGAAACGACGCGCTGGCATAGCAAGGATGGCGAAGATGTCGCCGCCCTGACAAAGATTTTGCAGCCGGGCGCGACGGTGAAGATCACGGTGTACGGCATTGATCCTAAAATCGGCGGCAAGACGCTCGATGACTTCGGGGTTTACAGGAACATCACTGAGGCTGCTCCGGTAACTGTCGTTCCGCCGGTGTCCAAACCGGTGATGGTTGTTGTAACGGCGCCGGTAAAACCGGCCGCAACGGTGGTCACGCCCGTGCTCGTCGCGGAAGACAGTACGCTTGCCGAAACTTCCATCGCTAATGCGGATTTGGAGGCGATAGAGCAGAAAATGCCGCAGCTTTACCGCGACCTGACCCTGATGAAGCAGCTTCCGCTGACGGGCAGGAGCATCTACAACATCGTGACAAACCCTGCCTATGGCATCAAGGCCTGTGTTACCACGCAGATTGACGCAGGCGAAGCCGGCGACTACAGCGACAAGCTGGTGAGGGTGCAGACGGGCGAGAGCACAACAACCTCTTTCCACGAATATTTTCATGCCGCTCAGGATGTGAACGATGCTGACGATAAAACTTTCTCCCTCACCATGACTGACGCGGCATTCTGCGAACTGCTGGAGGAGGCCTCCGCCGTTGCTTATGAGATCACTACCCGGAAAGAAGCGGAGAACCGCAGTCTTGCTTTCTTCGATCCGCCGGTTGTTGTGAAGAAGATTCCGGGCGGCACCCAGAAAAGCTGGAAGATGAGCGCGTCCGACGATGAAAAGACAAAAGCCGTCTTCAATGCCGCTTACGACAAGGCATGGCAGGATGGCGCCAGTCTTGGCGCGACGGCGCGCGAGACGAAGTCCCTGGCGGCCGGCGGCAAGGCGGTTGTGTCTTACCTGATGGATGGAAATGACACGGCCTGGATGACGGTTTATGCCGAATTGGCTAATAATAACGTCAATAACAATGCGCAGATGTTTGCGTTGGATGGCCGTGAAAACAAGACGGGCTACAAAGATGCCCGCAACGCGGTTTTTCTCAACCAGGGGCTTGTTTCACCCAGCCTCAGCCTGATCCCGGACGAATACCTGGGCGCGGACGCCGATGCCTGCATCAAGAAGTCCCTCGATAAAGCGGGAATTCAGTCCACATCCACGACGGCGCCAGTCAAAACGGCGCAGAAGCAGAAGCCGCTTTCGCCCGGCTAGGCTGTTTACTCTTTCATCCTGGCGCGTTCGCGTTCGCGCAGCGCGGCTTCGGGCGTCTGCCAGATCAGCCCGTCCAGCACCCAGGTGGGGCGGACGTCGCCGTAGCCCTGCGCCAGCTGTTCCATCACCTTGCGCTTCTGTTCGACGGTCATGCCCGGGCGGAAGGCGTTGGCATGGATGCCGGCGGTGATGAAAGCGGTGTCGAGATCGACGCTGACGCCGCCGGCGATGTCGTGCTGGATGGAATCGCCGATCACCAGGATGCGCGACGGGATGACGTCGTCAAACAGGCTCAGGCAGTAGCGGAAGATGGTCTTGTGCGGCTTGCCGATGTAATGCGCGGCGCCGCCCAGCTCCTGATAGCGTTTGGCGAGGGCGCCGGGGCCGATCGAGCGTTCGTGGCCATAGACCGTCACCATGTCGGGGTTGGCGCAGATCGCGGGGATGCGCTTGCCGACGGCTTTTTTGAAAACCGGCTCCAGGTCCTCCATCTTCATGACGGACGGATCGAAGCTGGTGATGAGAATGAATTGCGCCTGCTCGACGTCCGTGACCAGCTCGAGGTCCAGCCCTTCGAGCAGCGATTTGTCGTCTTGGCGCGAGATCAGGTAGCATTTTTTGCCGAGGCCCTTGAAGGGGGGGTCTTTTTGTTCGCGCAGCCCCTGCCAGGTCACTTCGCCCGCCGAAACCACGTCCTTGTAAAGCCCGGGCTTGATGCCCAGTTTCTTCAGGCGCTCGATATTCTCGGAGGAGCGTTTCGCCGAATTCGACAAAATGATGACCTGCTTTTTGCGCTGCTTCAGGTGAGCGAGCGTGTCGAGCACGCCGTCATAGGGATGCAGGCCGTTATGCAGCACGCCCCACTGGTCCATGATGAAGCCGTCATAGCTGTCCATCAGTTCATAGAGGCCGCTGCTGAAAGTCATCGTTGACATGTGATTTTGTCCTCCGTCCGCAGTTTCTTGAAGCATTCCTGAAGCTTGTGCAGCTCTGAATTTTTCTCTGTTTCAGTATAAGATATTTCATCCTGCTGTACAGCCCAGACGGGCTTCGGCCAGGCTGGGTCGTCCTTGAATCTCGCGAATACATGGACATGCAGCTGCGGCACCATATTGCCCAAGGCGGCGGTATTGATTTTGTCCGGTTTATACAGGAGGTTGAGCGCCCGCGCCGCCATCGCCATTTCGTGAATGAGCTGGAGCTGGTCCGGTGCGGCCAGGTCGTATATTTCCCGAATGTTCTCCCGGCGCGGCACCAGATACAGCCAGGGCCAGGTTTTGTCATTTTTGAGCGATATCCGGCACAGGCTCCAGTCTTCGATAAAAAAGGAACTCTCCGCCAGCCGGTGATCCAGGATGAAGGTCATTTTAGAAAAGCCGCTTACTCGGTATCGATCGGCACGCCGGGCTTGTACTTGGCGACCCGGATGCCGAGGGCGGACTTGACATGGTTGACGTTGGGCGCGGAGGTGAGCTGCTGGGTCAGGAACTTCTGGTAGGCGTCCCAGTCTTCGGCCACGATTTTCAGGATATAGTCCGCTTCGCCGGAGACGAGATAGCATTCCCGCACCAGCGGCCAGCTCTTGATGAGGTCTTCAAATTTCTTGAGGTCGGTTTCAGACTGGCTGGAAAGCCCGACCTGCGCCCAAACCGATATGCCGTAGCCGAGGGCGGCGGGGTCGATTTCGGCGTGATAGCCCTTGATGACGCCTGATTCTTCCAGGGCGCGGACGCGACGCAGGCACGGCGGCGCCGAGATGCCGGCGCGTTCGGCGAGCTGGACGTTGGTCATGCGGCCTTTGTCCTGTAAATCATGAAGGATTTTGCGGTCGATGCGGTCGAGTTTGATTTTTGACATGGGATACTCAAAATGGCTGTTGGTTTAAGAATCAAAGCAAGGAATGTAATAATATTATCCTGATGTACATTCAAGGGAAATAATCATTTCCCAAATCTTTCTATATATTTCTTTTGACAAGAAACAGAATCTGTCGCTGACTCTGCTTGTTTTCCTTTTTAGGGTTAAAAAATTGTCAGAATCAACGCCCACCTGCTGGATCATCACCGAAGGCATCGCCGGAACGGAAAACCAGTGTATCGGTGTTGCCGAAGCCTTGGGGCTTCAGCCCGTGGTCAAGCGCGTGCACTTGAGGTTCCCGTGGAAGCAATTGAGCCCGTGGCTTTCCTTCGGGCATCAATATGCGCTGGCGGCGGAAAGCGACCCTGTCGATCCCCCCTATCCCGACCTGCTGATCGCCAGTGGGCGCAAAAGCGTGGGGCTGGCCCTGCATGTCAAAAAGATGAGCGGCGGCAGGACGTTCCTGGTGCAGCTTCAGGATCCGCACATCGATCCGAAGCGCTTTGACCTGGTGGTGGCGCCGCAGCATGACCGGCTGCAGGGCGACAATGTGCTGGTGACGGCAGGGGCGCTGCATCGCGTGACGCCGGAAAAGATCGCGGCGGAGCAGAAAAAATTCGAGCCGGTTTTAGGCCGTTTGCCCCAGCCGCGCGTCGCCGTGCTGATCGGCGGCGCCAGCAAGACCCACATCATGACCCGGGAGGACGCGCAGCGGCTGGCGCAGCAGCTGAAGTCCCTTGATGCCGGATTGATGATTACCGCCTCCCGCCGCACCGGGGAGGAAAATCTGCGGCTGTTGCGCGATGCGCTGAAGGGGGAGCACGTCTTTTTCTGGGATGGCGCCGGGGACAACCCCTATTTCGCCATGCTGGGTTTTGCCGACCACATCATTGTGACGGAAGACAGCGTGTCGATGGTTTCCGAGGCGGTTTCGACGGGCAAGCCGGTTTATATCGCCCCGCTGTCGGGGGGGAGCGAAAAATTCGCCCTTTTTCATCAGGCTTTTGCTGAAAAGGGCTATACAAGGCCCTTTACGGGATCGCTTGAAACATGGTCATATATACCTCCCAATGATACATTGAGAGTCGCCGAAGAAGTTCTGCGAAGAATGAAGCTGAAAGGATAATCCGCCATGTCCAAGACCCATCATGCCAAAGTCCTGATTATCGGTTCCGGCGCCGCAGGATACACGGCGGCGATCTATACCGCCCGCGCCAACCTGAAGCCGCTGCTGGTCGCCGGCATGCAGCCGGGTGGGCAGATGACGATCACCACCGACGTGGAGAATTATCCCGGCTTTGCCAGCGTCATCCAGGGCCCGTGGCTGATGGACCAGATGCGCCTGCAGGCGGAGCATGTCGGTGCGGAAATGATTAATGACACCATCGTCAGCGTCGATCTCAATGCCAATCCCAAAAAAGTCGTCGGCGATAGCGGCGACATTTATCTTGCCGATGCCGTCATCATTGCCACCGGCGCCCAGGCCAAATGGCTCGGCCTGCCCTCCGAAGCCCAGTACCAGGGCAAGGGCGTTTCCGCCTGCGCCACCTGCGACGGGTTCTTTTTCAAGGGCAGGGAAGTTGTCATTATTGGCGGCGGCAACGCGGCGGTCGAGGAAGCGATCTTCCTCACCAACTTCGCCACCAAAGTCACCATCGTGCACCGCCGCGACGAATTCCGCGCCGAGAAAATCATGCAGGACCGCCTGTTCAACAACCCGAAGATCGAAGTGGTCTGGGACAGCGCGCTGGAAGAAGTTCTCGGCGACGGCAAGGGCGTGACCGGCGCCCGCATCCGCAACCTCAAGACCAATCAGGTGACGGATCTCAAGGCGGAGGGCGTCTTCATCGCCATCGGCCACAAGCCGGCCACCGACCTTTTCAAGGGCCAGGTGACCATTGATTCGGACGGCTATATCGTGACCAAGCCCGATTCCACCGCCACCAACATTCCGGGCGTTTTCGCCGCCGGGGACGTCAAGGACAAGGTGTTCCGCCAGGCCATCACCGCCGCAGGGATGGGCTGCATGGCCGCGCTGGAAGCGGATAAGTACATCGCCGCCCTGGAAGCCGCCAAAACCCCGGTAAAAAAGGCCAATCCGCCCAAGTTTAAGCCTTAAGAATTAAATTGACATAATAATATAACTTTGCTACACTGGCCTGCAGTTGCAAATGTCAGTATGAGGATATTCACATGGTAAAAAAATCGCCCCAATGGGCTTTTAACGATTCCTTTAATTTAGGCAATCCCTCCCAGAAAATGGTGAATGATTTCAATTACGCCGCCCGTGTCGGAAAAGACGCGGAGGTTGAGGCGTTTCTTAATAAGCATCCCCATGCCGTTAACGCCATGGCCGATAACCGTATGACCGCTTTGATGGTGGCGGCGGCGAACGGGAACAAATCGACGGTGGAACTGCTGCTGAAAAAAGGCGCTGACCCTGATGTGGAAACGGCTGAAGGCCGGACCGCCCTGCGGTTCGCCACGCGCGAGGGGCAAAGGTATATCGAGGTTCTTCTCCGGCAGGCGTCAGAGGAGAAGAAGCAGCTTCTGGCTGAAAAACCTGCGCAGAAAAAGATCAATAAATTCTGCGAAGCCGCGCGTGCCGGTGATGACGAGAAAGTTGCAAAATTTCTCGATAAGTATCCTTATGCTGTTGATGCCAAGGCGGAGAGCGGTTTGACGGCTCTTATGTACGCGGCGGCGAACGGCAATATGAGCACGGTGAAATTGCTGCTGGAAAATAATGCCAAAGCCGATGAGAAAACGGCTGAAGGCAGCTGGACGGCCCTGATGTATGCCAAGCGCGAGGGGCAACGGGATGTTGCCGAGCTGCTGGAGCAAAAAACCCAGGAGCAGGCGGCAGAGCGCAAGGCTCTTGCCGATACCCTGAAAAAGGGCGGCGCCCGCGTAAAATCACCGGGACGGAAACCGTAAGGTTTTCTGCATGTTATTTCTAAAATCATCTTTTTTGTCACATTGGCGAAAGCCGTGTCCAGTAACTATTTGAAATAACTGCATTTTTGATTCCGCCGAAATGACGGACAGAATAAATGCTTGATAAAATCATGATATATATGTAAAATAAGTACTGTAAACAGACGGATACAGGGCAGAGCGGAGTTTTAACAATGAACAGGGATATTGATTTCAAAGCGGTGAAAGTTATAAAAACCGATTCCCTGAAAAAAAACGGCGAGCAGTTCGCGCTGGTTGCCCTTTCCGCCCGGAATATCGACGCGATCCTCGCTTTGCAGGACATCATTTTCGACAACCTGTCGGAAAAGCAGCAAAGTTTTATCCTGAGAAAAAGCCGGGAATTTTTTGAGGGGCATCTGGCGGCGGGCAACATCGTCCTTGGCGTCGTGCACAACGGCCAGCTGGTGGCCCAGAGCGTGATCGTCAACCCGACGGAAAACAATCCGAAAACCGGCATGGTGGATATGGCCCTGGATGTGAAGCTGGATAAAGTCACGATCATTCAGGGGGTCGCCGTGCATCCCGATTATCGCGGCAATAATCTGCACCTGGCCATGATCGGCGCCTGGCACGACATTGCCCGGGAACAAAAACGAACCCACATTATCGGCGAAGTGGCGGTCGATAACCATTACAGCTGGTCAAACGCATTGAAAGAAGGGCGGCAAATCCACAGCATCGGCACAGACCCGTCCGACGGCACGCAGGTCTATAACATGCATGCGAAACTCAGCGCCGTTGACAAAAACCGGCTGAAGGAGGACTTCAACAAAGCGAGCGCCAAAAACAGCGTCCAATGCCCTCATAGCGACATAGAACAACAGAAAAAGCTTCTGGCGGAAGGATATAAAGGCGTCAGTTTTGACCAAGCCAGCGGCATGATTGAATTCAAGCTTCCCAAAGCGCGCAATAAGAAGCCATCATCGGGCGGGAAACATTTGCCTTAGGGCCTGTAAAAAACACTTGCTTAAATCGTAAATCTATGTAAAATGTACATCATGTCGAA
>JAIOQI010000061.1 GCA_021413445.1 Alphaproteobacteria bacterium
GCGCCAATATTCCCGGCAAGCAGTTCGTGAAAAAGATGCAAAAGCCTAATAATGGCAATAAGGGCCCGTCACGGTAATCGGGGGCCGGCGCTTCTCTGCTTGATCCGGAGATCCAGCTGCTGGAAAGTTTCGCTCAGCCGCGCCGCTTCTTCGAGGGGAAGGTTTTCAATTCCCTGCCGCACGCCGCCGATTTTTTTCCCCTGATAGAAATGGATGAAATTCCTGTAGTTCTCGTCGTTCGCGCCGGGCCGGGCGGAGACTTCGTCGAAAGCGGCCTTGATCTGTCTGGCGACGTCGTTCATCACCGGCTTGACTGAATTCTCCAGCATGTCCTTTTGCGCCGGGCTTTTGGCGACCGCCGCGTTGAAAACATCCTTCAGGCTTGGTTTTTTTACCGCGCCGGATTTTTCCTCTTCCTGCATCATATTAACCACGGTTTTCTGCTGCCGGACGGCGACGGATTCCGCCGTTTTCAGCATGCCGTCGATGCCCGGGTTCTGGCGGAATTCCTGCAGCGCCTGCTGCAACTGATCCGCCACGAAAGAGGCGTGGCTGATGCGTTTTGCCGCGTCCTGCTGGCGCAGGTTGAGGCCGTGCAGGTAATGGGTCTGGTCCTGCGGCGCGGCGACAAAGCCGGATTGGGCGGGCCCCGTTTCCGGGATCAGCATCAGCACCCACTTGCTGTCGCCGTAGGGGGTCTGGGCCGCCTGTTGGGCGTCGTTCAGCATGTTCTTCGCCTCATGCACGTGCTCGGGCAGCAAAATCAGGTTGTCGAAATGGTTGACGAGATAGGTTTTGCCGCTGCCGGGCTGCAGCGGGTCGGGCGCTTTTTGCAGGGACATTTTGCCGCCGCCGGAGCGCTCGATGATATGGTCGATATTGACTTCATAGAGCATGTCGTTTTCGTCCGCCGGGTCGAGGCCTTTTTTCATCCGCTCGAGGCCGTGCGGGCAGATGCCCAGCCTGGCCAGCTCGTCGGCGTGGTGCGCGGCGACATATTTCAAGAAGTTGCGCCGCACTTCTTTTTTGAATTCGTCATAGACCTGGTCGTTGTGGTCGTGCTCGATTTTGGAGTACAGAACCGGCGTCAGGCGGAAACCCTTGGGCACGTTGGCGGCGAGCAGCTCGAAATTGCGCTGGCTTTTCAGGGCGCGCTGATGGGAAATTTCGAAGGCGCTGGGCGGGGCGGCGGGGTCGGTTTCGGCGGCCTTGGCGGCCGCGGCGCTTTGGGCGAGTGATTCGACCCGCGCTTTGAGCGCGGCGCGGATCTGTTCAATCATCTCCTGGGGAGTGGGGGGGGCGCCTTTGGCGCTGCCGGAAAAGCCTGCGTTTTTGCTTAATTCGCTGATATTATCGGCAGACACTTTTTTTGTCACAGTGCGTCACCCAGATTTTATGAAATCCAGATTATAGTTATACAGATAATGCCGTATTACGCCAGCAAATAAATTGTAATATTATTACGCGTCGCGATCACGTCTTCTGGTTGGAGGCCATTTTCTTGCTGCGTTCGCGGAGCGAGGTCAGCAGGGCGTCGATGCTGCCCCCGCCGTGCTGGATGACGGCGGAAAAGTCGGAGCGCTGGGTGACGCTCATGCTGACGCCTTCGACAACCACATCGACAACGCGCAGCGCGCCGTCCTTGTTGCGGATCCGCCATTCCAGGTTGACGGGCGGGCCGTCTTTCTGGAGCACCTGGCTGGAGACGATCGAGTCTTTCGCGCCGACAACGGTGGAGCCATCGACCTTGAGCGTCTGGCCGGAATAGTCCTCAAACCGGGTGGTGTAGGTCTGGACGATCATGTCCTCAAAGAGATCCATATATTCTTTGCGCTGGGCGTCGGAAGCCTCTTTCCAGTGAGTGCCCATGGCGAAGCGCCCGATGGTCGGAACATCGAAATTATTGCGCAGGATTTCGCGCACGCGTTTTTCCCGCGCCGCGCGGGAAACGTTTTTTTCCGTCAGGGACATCAGCGCCGTATCGCCCAGTTTCTGCACGAACTGGGAGGTGGGGCCGGAGGCCGATTTTGCTTCGCCGGCTTCGGCAAAACCCGAAAGGCTGGCGGTGATGGCCAGGAGCAGTGAAAAAATAGCGATGAAAAAGGTCTTATTTCCCATGGTGTTTCTGATTATCGTCGTCATATTCTTGTCTCATATCCCTTGTTATCTTTATTGAGGATCGTCGTAGTTCAGCGTCTGCGGCGCGGTCCCAGACTTGTCATCCCGGATAAGCGATGAGCGTTTCTGGCTATAGGCGCTTCTGGCGGCTGCGTAGTAATCTAGACTGTTGCGGCGCAGGTCGTCAATCGCTTTGATAAGGCGGGCGCGGGTATCGATGCCATCGACGATGCCGCGCGTGTAATAAATCCATTTATTGTCGGTGTTGTCAGACACGATGCGCACCGGGTCGGCGTAAGAGTCGGCCATCAGGCCGGCGGCGTCACGCAGCGAGGACGGCCCGAGGACCGGCAGGACGAGGTAGAAGCCGTCGCCCAAACCCCAGACGGCCAGCGTCTGGCCGAAGTCCTCATTTTCGTAGGAAAGACCCTGCGCCTTGGCCACATCCACCAGGCCGCCGATGCCGACGGTGGTGTTGATGAAGAAACGCGCGCCGGCGACACCGGCATCGCCGACACTGCCCTGCAGAAGGTTGTTGGCGATAATCAGCGGCGATTGCAGGTTGTGCATGAAGCTCTGGACCGCGTCGCGGGCAAAGGACGGCAGCACCGCCTTATACCCTTTGGCGATGGGCTCGAGCAGGATCCTGTCCAGGATGTCGTTGAAGCCGAAAATGAAACGGTTGACCGGCTCGATCGGGTCGGCGATTTCATGTGAGTTATTATATGTGACGCCGGGCTTTTGCGACTTCGCACAGGCGCCCAGGCCCAGGGCCAGCGACAGACAAAGAACGGCGAGAGAGATTTTAAAAGTTGAATTTTTCATGTTATCGGATAACCGGCCCATTGATACCCCGCTGAATATACTGTAACTCTTTTAAGTTACTTAATCATTAATCCGTATATTCCTTCAGGAATTTCAGGGGTCTAGCCGTCTTCCAGGTGCAGCAGCGCGGTCCCCCCCAGCAGCAGGCCGATGAGGGCCGGGCTCCACGCCGCGAGGTTAACGGGGATTTTCTGGGAGATGCCGAAGGCCTGAAGGACGGATTGCATGAAAAATACAAAAAATCCCACCGCGACGCCCAGGATAATCAGGTAGGCGGTTCCTCCCAGCCGGGGCGGCCGCAGCGAAAAGGTCGCGGCCAGCAGGATCATGGCGGCGAACAGGATCGGCTGCGCCAGCAGGGTATGAAAATGGAGATAAAGGCGGGTGGCGGGAAAGCCGGTCATTTCCATAATGCGGATATATTCAGGGATGCTCCAGAAAGAGATGGTGTCCGGGTCGGCAAAGGATTCGACGATTTTCTGCGCGGTGAGTTCGGTCGGTATCTGGCGGGAGTCGAAGCGCTGGAGCCCGCCGTTTTTGTTATTGACGGTGGGCAGCCGGATATCCCAATAACCGTCCTTCAGGTAGGCGACGGGGCTGTCCATCCGGCGGACAAAGTTGTCCCTGTCGTCGAAAAAGAGCACCATCACATTGTTCAGCCGCCACTCTTTCTGGTCGAAGGTGGCGGAGTGGACCATGGCATAGCCCTGTTCATCCGGCTGCCGCAGCCAGATGCCGGTCTTGGAAACGGTCACCTGGTTTACGTTGTTTTGAAAGTGAATGCGGTCCAGGCGCTGGTATTTGCCCAGAAAAATGGAGGAAACGGGGTTGAGGATGGCGGTGGAGAAAACACCCGTCAGCAGCGCGCAGATCAGCAGCGGGCTCAAAAACTGCCAGGCGGACAATCCGGAGGAGCGTATCACCACCAGCTCGCTGGTCTTGTTGAGTTTCCAGCAGGTGTAAATCGCGGCAAACAGGATCCCCATCGGCAGGACGTGTTCCCCCAGATAGGGGAGTTTCATCAGCGACATGGACAGCATCAGCGAGAACGGTATGTGCGGCATGTCGCTGGTGCGGCGCAGAAATTCGATGATTTCAAACAGCAGCATGATGCCGAGCAGGATCAGCATCAGGACGGCCAGATGAACCAGGAACTGGCGGCTGATGTAGCGGAAGAGCGTGGAAGAGGGCGCGATCATGCGGTTTTCCCCTCAAAATGCCGGTTGGCAAAGGCATTCCAGCGCTGCAGCAGCGCCATCAGTCTTTGTTCCCCCGTTATATGCAGGAGGTAAAAACCGAGCAGGACCGGCAGAAGAGTGTTGAGGTAAACCAGCGGCACGGCGCCCAGGTATTTTTTGGAAAGATTGACAAAAACCAGGTTGAGGGATTGCACGACGGCCACCAGAAGAATGCCGAAGGCAATACGCTTGTTCTGGCCCCGGCGGTTAAAGGGCCCCAGCAGCAGCGTGGCCAGGGCGATCATGGTGAAACTCAGGGCATTCCAGGGGGAGATGATCCGGTGGTGGGCCTCGGCCAGGAACAGGCCGGCATTGGCCTGGTCGCTTTTATTGCCGGGGTCCGGATGAAGCAGCTCTGCCAGGGTGCGCTCGTTCGCGTTGCGCCAGCGCTCCTGCGCCGTCCCTTCCAGGCCCTTGATCTCGATAGTGTAGCGGGAAAAATACAGCTTGGTCAGCGTGCCGTTGTCGGGGTTGAGTTGCTGGCGCATGCCTTCGAAAACGACGATATTGGGGACATCGCCGTCCATCACGATCTGGCCTTTTTTGGCGATGATGGTGACGGGAGGTTTTTCCTTGTCGCGGGTGTCGTGAATGATGAGGCCGAGCATGTCACCGTTGGCTTCCCGCGCGCGCAGATAGACGGTGAACTTATCCCCGAAAGTGTTGAAAACCCCCTCGCGGAGCAGGAAGGCGGAATACTGCGTCTTGACCGTCTGGCGCAGCGCCTGCACCTGCCCGACGCAGGCGGGAGTTATCCAGGCGCTCAGCACGGTGACAGTCAGGCTGACGATGACGGCCAAAATGACGGCCGGACGGGCAAGGGCGTAGTGATCGACCCCGCAGGCGCGCAGGACGATCAGCTCGTTGTCCATAATTAATTTATTGTAGGTGAAGAGGACGGCGACGACCAGGGACAGGGGCAGGATAATTTCCAGAAATTTCGGCAGAGTCAGGATGACCAGCCGGAAAAACAGCGCGGGCGGCGCGTCGGAGTTGGCCACCAGCTCCAGCAGGTTCAGGGATTGCGTTAGCCATATCACCAGCGTCAGCGACAGCGTGACAAACGCGGTGGCGTTGAACAGGTTTTTGAATAGATAGCGAGTCACCAACATGTTATCACTTTATATTATTGAACCATGATTTCTACAATCTTCAGCCGAAAAAAGAAAGAACAGCCATGAAAATCGCCTTCGAAACGAAATCCAGCCATAAACCCGATGCTTGCGTCGTTTTTGCGACAGAGGGCGGAAAGCTGACGGAGTCCGCCGCCGCCCTGGATAAAAAAACCGGCGGGGCGATCAAACGCGCGATCCTGGCGGCGAAGTTTGAGGGGAAAAAAGGCAAAATTCTGGCGATTCCGGGCCCGTCCGGCATTGCCGCCGCCCATCTTCTGGTCGCCGGACTGGGGGATGCGGCGGCGCTGAAGCTGTGCGATTTCGAGAACATCGGCAGCGCGCTGCTGACGGAGCTGAATGGGCGGAAAGCCGCCGCCGCGCAGGTGATTCTGGGCGACGGGTTCCGGCATATCGCCGGCGATGCCGCCGCCAGCCAGTTGGCGGCGGGCCTGCTCCTCAACAGCTATCGTTTTGATAAATACCTGACCAAGGAGCCGAAAGAGAAAAAACCCACCCTCAAATCCGTCGAGGTGGTAGTCAAGGCGGCCGCGGCGGCGCGGAAAAATTTCGACGGCAGCCGCAAGCTGGCGGACGCCGTGTTCCTGACGCGCGATCTTGTCTCGGAGCCGCCGAATGTCCTCTATCCCGCCACCTTTGCCAATATTATCAAGCGCGAATTGTCCCCGCTGGGAATCGTTGTCAAAGTCCTGGGGCGGAAAGAGATCGTGAAGCTGGGCATGGGCGCGCTGGCTTCCGTCGGCCAGGGCAGCGCGCAGGAGGAAAAGCTGGTCACCATGTATTACAAGGGGGCTAAGAAAAACCAGAAGAACATCGCCTTCGTCGGCAAGGGCGTGACCTTCGACACCGGCGGGATCTCCCTGAAGCCGGGCGCCAACATGGGCGACATGAAATGGGACATGGCGGGGGCGGGCGCCGTCGTGGGCCTGATGAAAGCTCTGGCCGGCCGCCGCGCGAAAGTGAACGCGGTCGGCGTGGTGGCGCTGGCGGAGAACATGCCCTCCGGCACCGCCAGCCGCCCGGGAGACATCGTCAGGACGATGTCCGGCCAGACGGTCGAGATCCTCAACACCGATGCCGAAGGGCGCATGATTCTTTGCGATGCGCTGTGGTACGCGCAGGAAAAATTCAGGCCGGTGCAGGTCATCGACCTGGCGACGCTGACGGGTGCGGTGATTACCGCGCTCGGCCATGAATACGGCGGGCTTTTTTCCAACGACGAACAGCTGACGAAACACCTGATCGGGGCCGGCAAGGAGGTTGCCGAACAGCTTTGGCACATGCCGCTGAACGATGCCTGGGACAAGGACATCGATTCCCCCGCCGCCGACATGAAGAACATCGGCAGCGGCGCGGCCGGCAGCGCCATCGGCGCGCATTTCCT
>JAIOQI010000044.1 GCA_021413445.1 Alphaproteobacteria bacterium
ACCCGCTTCCGCGCCGATGATGTGGCAGCCGAGCACGCGGTCGGTCTTGGCATCGGCTAAAATCTTCACGAAACCGTCCGTCGCCGCCATGGCGCGGGCGCGGCCATTGGCCATGTAGGGGAATTTGCCGGTTTTATAGGCGATGCCTTTTTCTTTCAGTTGCTCTTCGGTTGCGCCAATGGTCGCCACTTCGGGGAAGGTATAGACCACGCTGGGGATCGCGTCATAGTTGATATGCCCGCTTTGTCCGGCGATGATCTCCGCGACCACGACGCCTTCATCCTCGGCCTTATGCGCCAGCATCGCGCCGCGCACCACGTCGCCGATGGCGTAGATGCCTTTGACGCTGGTCTGGAAATGATCGTTAATCTCCACCCGCCCGCGATTGTCCACCTTGACCCCGGCTTTTTCGAGGCCCAGCCCCGCCGTATAGGGGCGGCGGCCAATCGACACCAGCACCGTTTCCACCTCCAGCTTTTCAGCAGCCCCTCCAGCGGCCGCTTCCAACGTCAATGTCACTTTGCCCTTGGCGGTTTGCGCGCCCGTTACTTTTGTCGAGAGCTTGAATTCCATCCCCTGCTTGGCGAGGATTTTCTTCATCTCCCTGGAAACTTCGAGGTCCATCCCCGGCAGCAGGCGGTCCATGAATTCGATCACCGTCACTTTCGCGCCGAGGCGCTGCCAGACCGTGCCCATCTCGAGGCCGATCACGCCGCCGCCGATGACGGCCAGACTCTCCGGCACTTTAGCCAAGGTCAGCGCGCCGGTCGAGGTCACGATTTGCTTTTCGTCGGTGGTGATGCCGGGCAGCGGAGTCGATTCAGAACCGGTGGCGATCACGATGTTTTTGGCGTTGATGGTCTTGCCGTTCACTTCGACCACCCCCGCCGCCTTGATCGTGCCGAGGCCAACGATGTGGGTCACCTTGTTCTTCTTGAACAGGAAGCCGATGCCCTGGGTATTGGCGCTGACCACTTTGTCCTTATGCGCCATCATTTTTTTGAGGTCGATTCTGGGCGTGCCCACCTCGATGCCGAGACCGGCATACTGATGCGCCGCGTGCTCGTACTTCTCCGAGACGCTGAGCAGCGCCTTCGAGGGGATGCAGCCGACATTCAGGCAGGTGCCGCCGAGGGTGTTGTCCTTCTCGATGCAGGCCACTTTCAGCCCCAGCTGCGCCGCCCGTATCGCGCAGACATAGCCGCCGGGGCCGGAGCCGATCACCACCACATCGTATGAATCTGACATTTTTTAAACCTCGTTTTTATTGCGGATTCACTTTAGCCGAATGGCTTTTACATTTCGAGTCATTCGCCATTTCCGTAATAAATTTGACAAGATCGCGAATCGCTTGTATAAAGGTTCTTCGTCGCTGATTCAGCGCACGAGGACGTTCTTGATAATTAAGGTGTGTCGAGAGAATGGGGCCGCTCTGTAACAATAGCCGGCCCCTTTTTCTTTGCCTATTGCCTAAAACCCCGCCAATGTGTAGTTATAATCCTTTATCCTGCCTTCTTGCGGAGACGTGGCCGAGTGGCTGAAGGCGGCGGTTTGCTAAACCGTTATACGAGTTTACGCTTGTATCGGGAGTTCGAATCTCCCCGTCTCCGCCATCTAATTGTGAGTAATATCGTGGTACATGTTGGCGCCCCTTTTTATTGGCCAGAAGATTTTAATATTAATGCGATAACGAAAAAAAATGTTCGCATCGCAGCATGGCTGAAACTTCCATTTCGCTACCGAACTGGAGATTTATTCCACCTGGATATAGATGAAAGCGCAGGTATTGATATCTGGATCTATAATCGTTTCCCAATTCCTGAAGGTGAGTCGTATGAGAAAACCCATCAAAGACTACATGAGGCTGGATATAAGAGGGGCGTAGATTATCCTCGTGACCATTCCGAAGCAATAATAATTCTTAAGAACCCTCAAGTTACAAGCCTCAGGCAGGAGAATTTAACTAGTGATGATGGGTTCTCTCCCCCAGCGGTTCAACTCCCCTATTTTAGAGTTTTACAAATACTCAATGAATTTACATGCGCTTATGCAACGACGACCAACGAGCTGTTTGGTGGCGCAGCCCTAAAACCTTTATCAAACGCAGAGTTTTTCGATTCTCTCTGGGCTGAAGTTACACTTCTTTGCCCACATGACTATAATATACAAGAGCCAGAAATTTTAGAGATGGTGCAATGGGTTCCTGAACGTGATTTTAGGGTTATTTCTACACGCCATGGCGAGGTATCAGACCTTCCGAAAGAGAAGCTAGAAATAAAACCTGTGTTAAAAAAAATCCGTGATCATGCATTCCATGAATTAGCATTTAAAGCCAAGGTTGAAATGGTGTCTCATGAGCCTATCACAGCTCTAGTCCTTATTTGTGCAGCCATGGAAGGTGCGCATGCAGCATTTCTTCATCAAGCTATAAAAAGAATGCCCGGTGAATACCAAGAGAGCCTTGTGAATCAACTCCTTCGTGAGCAAGGGATTAGCACTCTAGTACAGATCACTCCGAAAATTTTCTTGCCAGTCGATAAACAGCCAAATGTAAAAACTCTAAAAGAGTGCGTCAGTGCATTACAGGCGCGTAATGACATTATGCATGCAAAATCAAGCAAGGGCACTTATGCTATGAGAAAACATACTAATTCAGATCTTAATAACCATTATTCTGCATTATTAACTATGTATAACTTTTTTGTATCTATTATTGATTAAATGCCAAATTTAACTACACATGAGAATAGTTAGCGCCAGACTGCATCCACCGCCAATACCTTTAACTCTCCAACTTCGCCCTAAAAAACAAGAGCCGCACCCTTCCAGATGCGGCCCGTGTTTTTTAGATGCTGTACTTCTTGTTAGAACTTCCGGTTCACGCCGAGGCGGGCGATGCTGGAGGTCAGGTCGGCGGAGTTGTGGAAGACGTCCGTATAAGGTCCGCCGCCATCATCAAGATTGGTGCTCCGCGACGAGACTTTGCCCAGGTCGGTATAGAGGTATTCGCCCCTGACCGACCAGCCGTCCTCCATCGCAACCTCGGCGCCGGCGCCCAGGTTCCACCCGGTCTTGGTGTCTGATTTTGAGGAGGTTTCGACCGCCGGGCCAAAAGTATCCGTAAATGTTTCCTTGGCGCTGACATTGCTGACGGAGATGCCGCCCGTGCCGTAAATCAGGATGTTATCCATTGCCCAGCCGATGCGCGGACGCACCGTGAGCAGCCAGCTGGTATCGACTTCCTGACGCAAGGTGTATGTGTCGGGGCCGCAGCAGGGATAGGTCGCGGTGACGGAATGAGAATCAGCGGCGTTGAACGCGCCGAAATCAGCCTCGAACCCATAGACGAAGTTGCCGTCCTGGAAATTCACGCCGGCCTGGGCGCCGCCCGTGAAATTGTCCTGCTTCAGCGTATGCGCGCCGTTGTCATTGATCGAGGTGACGCTGGAGGCGGCAAAATAGTCAAACTGGTCTTCCACTGTCGTTTTGGCGTCAGCGCTGCTGAAAGAACCGCCGGCGTTGAGCCCCGCATAAAATCCCGACCAGTCCGTGGCGGCAGATGCAGACAAAGAAGGTATAGAGACGATCGCGGCAAAGGCCGTTAAGGCTATAAGATAATGTTTCATGATTTCCCCTGTAAAAATAAAAAACTAAAAAGTACCGAAACAGAGTGTACAGCAATACCCGCAAAAGTCAATATAAACGGCCTGTTCCGTAATATTTATTGATTAAGGATTTATTAAGAAATCACCCCGCAAAAGTCTTAAAACAATCTTAACAATTATCAGCCTATACTCTCAGAAGCGGCCAGCAGGAGATCATCATGGAAGACAAGTACTTTGGCAAAAAACCCGTCAGTGAGGATGAGCCCCGGACAAAGGAGCAGCAGGATGCCTTTGCAGAGAGCAAGCACTTTGGCAAAAAGTCCCAGGGCGATGAGCCCCAGATAAAGAAAACGGAAGACACCGGGCCTCCCTCCGAACCTTCCCATGGCCGTGGATACGAGCCGGAAGATAAACCCCTTCATCAACCGCGCGTAGCGCATACCCCGAAACATCCGCCGCCCGCCATGCCGGCCGTTACGGCGAACGGGAGCAGCCCGAAAGCCTTCGCGCCGCCGGACGCCCTTCAGAAATATATTAAGAGCCTGAATGATCCCGAAGCGGTCCCGACCGTTGAATCGGTCATCGACCGCGGCGATGTACGGTACCGCGAGAGAATTGAAAATTTCGTCGAGATTATTTCAAAGGATCTCCACAGCAAGATCGACCCGCGCACCATCGCCCTCGATGATCCGCAGGAGGCAAAAAAAGTCATTATCGAATCTGTCAATGCCATTCTGCTGTATAATAAGCTTGACCTGACGCCGCACGAGAAGTCAAACGTGCTGAAAATCATTGAAGATGACATTTTGGGATTGGGGCCGCTCGAGGAATTTCTGGCCGATGACAATATCTCGGACATCATGGTGGACGGCCCCAACGAGGTGTTCATCGAAATGAACGGCCAGATTGACAAGACGAACGTCCGTTTCCGCAGCGAAGAGCATCTCCTGAATATCTGCCAGCGGATTGTCAACCGCGTGGGAAGGCACGTTGACAAGTCCTCGCCGATCTGCGATGCCCGCCTGGCCGACGGCTCCAGAATCAACGTCATCCTGCCCCCCCTGGCGCTGAAGGGGCCGACCCTGACGATCCGCAAGTTCAAGAAAGAGCGGCTGACGCTTGAAAAACTGATCGCCTTTGGCACCGTCGATGCGCGGACCGCGGCTTTGCTGGAAATCCTCACCGCCTGCAGGGTCAACCTCCTCATCACGGGCGGGACGGGCAGCGGAAAAACAACGCTTTTGAATTGCCTGACAAAATACATTTCCCCGCGCGAGAGGATCGTCAGCTGTGAGGATGCGGCCGAGCTCCAGCTTCAGCAGCCCCAGGTCGTCTCTCTTGAGACCCGTCCGACGAGCACGGAGGGGGTGGGGCAGGTCACCATGCGCGATCTTGTGCGCAACTGTCTTCGCATGCGCCCGGACCGCATTATTGTGGGCGAGGTGCGCGGGCCCGAGGCTTTTGATCTTCTGCAGGCCATGAACACGGGGCACGACGGCTCCATGGGCACCTTCCACGCCAACAGTCCGCGAGATGCCATGTTCCGCCTTGAGAACATGGTGGCGATGGCTAACTTGAGCATCCCGACATCGGCCATTCGCGAGCAGATTTCTTCTTCGCTTGAGGTCCTTATTCACACCCAGCGCTTGCGGGATGGCACGAGAAAAGTCATGCAGGTCACCGAGATTACCGGCATGGCGGAGGATCTGGTGAGCATGCAGGACCTTGTCTCCTATGAAATCACGGGCGAAGACGAAAACGGGCGGATTTCGGGGGAATTCAGGTTCTCGCATCTCATGCCGCGGTTTCGCGAAAAAGCGCGCCACTATAATCTTGAGGAAGACCTGATGGAGATCATCCTGGCCAGCCCATGAAGAAATGTTCCGCTTTTATCCTTGGCACAGTACTGGCCGGCATCATTTCCACCCCTGCTTTCAGTGAAGACAAGGGAGCAATCGCCATGAACGCGAACCTGACCGACATGCAAAAATACGTGACGCAGAAAAACGGCACGGAGCCGCCGTTTAAAAACGAATACTGGGACAACCACGCCGAAGGCATCTATGTCGATGTCCAGTCCGGCGAGCCGCTGTTCTCATCGACGGACAAGTTCGACTCCGGCACCGGCTGGCCGAGCTTCACCAAGCCCATCGACCCCCGGAACGTCACGGAGAAAAGCGACGCCTCGATCGGCATGACCCGCGTGGAAGTCCGCTCCGCTCACGGAAACTCGCACCTCGGCCACGTGTTCAGCGACGGGCCTGCCGACAAGGGCGGGATACGCTACTGCGTCAACTCGTCTTCGCTGCGGTTTATCCCCAAAGACCAGCTGGCGGCCCAGGGGTACGGGCAATACCTGGCGCTCTTCAAAAAATAGCCGGATGCGGGCTACCTGTCGCCTGCACTCACCGAGCTGATTTGATAGTTGCGCAAAGCCTGATCCAAAAAGATATTTATATCCATGAACCTTGGATTGTAGTAGTCCCCGTAATAAACATCGAATTGGGTGTGCACCAGAATGGGCGTCAGCTGGCCGCCGCGGATGTTATAATAATCCTTGGCATGCGCGACCATCAACCGCCCGGTCAGCTTCCAAAAATCTTCGGCAAACCTGTACTCATCCTCGCCATAGCTATTCAGGACCTTGTCAGCGGCCTCCCTGCTAAAGCCCGCCTCCATAGCGGACATCTCCGCGCCAAGCTTCGTGCCTTGCTGCAAAAGATAGGTCAGCCATTGATCCAGGCGCCATTGGCTTCCGGCGACAATGATGTCGGTGTCGGCATAGTGCCGAAGACCCGCCCGCGCAATCCTCTTGCGCACATAACCGTCGAAAAGCCCCTGAACCTGATTGAACATTGTTTCATCCAGCTCGAAGTGCTCGCTAAAGGGGTCGCTGCCCCGCGCCGCCGCCATATATTTTTCGTAATTTCCATGGGTTCTGGCGCCATTGGCCTGCATATTCCCCGCATAATCCGCCTGCGCCGGCACGAAGGCTAGCGTACTCAAAAAAAGCACCATGGCCGGCACGAGGACATACTTATTCATAAATCTTACCCGAAATAAGACCCCAAAGAGAGTTTAAAACCTTTCTCCGCATATCTTATGTATAACACATGGCGATTAATAAAGCGTTAGCATCTCTTCTGCCACGGCTGCGAA
Source organism: Alphaproteobacteria bacterium (assembly GCA_021413445.1). Taxonomy (GTDB): domain Bacteria; phylum Pseudomonadota; class Alphaproteobacteria; order Micavibrionales; family UBA2020; genus PALSA-926. The sequence continues at coordinate 6,765 of JAIOQI010000044.1, forward strand.
AACTTCGTTTTAAGATAAAATTACCAAAACTTGATATAAAATTAGCAAAGCTGCGCATGAAAACCCGCCCCTGCAGGGGCTCCTGGCAATTCTTGGGCTCACTATGCCTTAAGGGCTTGTTCCAACATAGGAATGTTCACTTATGTCCGTGCCCACGCCTTCTTCCGCTTCCATTTTGGGCAAGTACATTTTAAACGCCGTGCAGTGCCCTTCTTTGCGGTGGCAGTAGATATGGCCGTTGGACTGCTTGATAAAGTTGTAAAGCAGGCTTAAGCCCAGTCCGGCCCCGCCGCCGGTTTTTTTTGTCGTGAAAAAGGGCTCGAATATGCGCCATTCAATGCCCTCTGACATCCCGATCCCCGTGTCCGAAACGACCACCATCACGTAATGCCCCGGCCTGACGTCCGGATGCCGGGGGGCGTCTGCGTCCTCAAATGTGACATTCCGGGTCTCGAAGACCAGTTTTCCGCCCTTGGGCAAGGTCTCGCTGGCATTCACAGCCATATTAATCAGTGCATTCTGAAATTGCTCCGGGTCGATTTTCACGGGCCAGATATCCGCAGCAGGGGCGGCCTGGATCTCCCCTATGCCGCCCAGGATGGTCTTGAGCATCTCGTAAGTATCCTGGATGCAAACATTCACATCGACGACCTCCAGGTTCAAGTCATGCTGCCGGGTAAACATCATCAGCGCCTTGACCAGGGCCGCGCCTCTTCTTGCGGCGATTTCAATCACCTGCGCCTTGTTCAGCAGGGCCGTCCTGTCAAGCTCGCCTTCCGGCCTCAGCAAGCGCAGGACAAGGCCGGCATTGCCAAGAATGATGCCCAGCAGGTTGTTAAAATCGTGCGCGATGCCGTTCGTCAGCTGCCCGATAGCCTCCATCTTCTGGGACTGCAGCTGCAATTCCTCGTCCTCCCTGCGCTGGAGCTTCGCATGAAAAATATCGCGCGCCTTGGTAATCACGATGGAAACGGTGTAGGTGGAAATACTGTCCTTGATGAGATAATCCTGGGCCCCGCAGCACAACGCGCCGGCCATGACAGACATGTTCCCCTCCTCGGTCAGCATCACGACAGGGGCGCAGGAAAGGTCCGTCTCGGCGTTATAAAAGTTCCGCAGCAGCTTGAGGCAATCCATATCCGGGAGGCTGTAGTCGAGAAAAACGCAGTCAAACTGCATTTCATTCAGCAGGCTGACCGCCTTTCTTCCGCTTTCCGCCTCATGAAGGATGATGTCGAACCCGGGCCATTGCAGGGACTTCCTGATCTTCATCCTGTCTGAGGCATTGGCATCTACCACCAGAATGTTCATCGCCATGAAAGCCTCTTTCAATCTCCGCTATAAGCACGGCGCCGGAGCTGGCCGGCGTTCTTACAAGCCGGCTTTCCGCGTGGAGCGCTGGCTGTTAAACTGCTTGACCATGGGGAGGACGTTTTCAGAGCTGACGGGCCGGCTGAAATAATAGCCCTGCATTTTTTCGCAGCCCAGGTTTATCAGCTCATCGAAGGTCTTTTTGTCTTCCACCCCTTCCGCGCAAACCTCGAGGCCGAGGTTGTGGGCGAGATCGATCAGGGCCCGCACGATCACGTGCGCTTCCTTGTTGGCGTGCATGTCCATGACGAACGACCGGTCGATCTTGAGCTCGCTGAACGGCAGGCGGTACAGCTGCACCATCGAGGAATACCCGGTGCCGAAATCGTCCAGCGACAGCTCGAAGCCCTTGAGGCGGAGCCGCGTCAGGATGTCGTTGGCGCCGTTGATGTCGTTCATAACGGCAGATTCGGTGACTTCAAGGATGATCTGGGAGGGGGAAACGCCCGCCTTTTTCACCCGCGCCTCGATACGGTCCGGCAGCGAAAGGTCGGACAGCATCGCGCCGGAAATATTGATGGCGACGCTCAATTTCACGCCCTCATCTTCCCATTGCTTGACGTAGTGCAGGGATTTTTGCAGGATATAGTCCGTCAGCGGGGCGATGATGCCCGACTCTTCGGCGCAGTGAATGAACTTGTCGGGCATGACCAGGCCGAACTGGGGATGGTTCCAGCGCGCCAGCGCCTCGACGCCGCCGACAGACCATCCGCCGTCTTTATGGCTGGCGATCTGGGGCTGGAAGAACGCCGTCATCTGTTCACCCGCCAAAGCGGCGAGGATGTCCGCCTTTTTAAAGTTGGCGATGGCGGCCGGTTTCTTGTTGATGGACCCTTCCAGGGATTCGATGGTCAGCGGCTTCTCGATCACCTCGCCCATCTTCAGGCCGTATTGTTCGCCAATGCGGCGCGCCGATGTCAGCGTCCTGCGGTCCGCGCCGCTGACCAGGATGACCTCCGAGGCGCATTTTTCGGAGGCCAGGTAGCGGATAAATTCGATGCCGTCGCAGCCGTTCAGCTGCAGGTCCAATATAATGCGCCCCGGCAGGTGCGCCCGATAGGCCCTTTTAAAGGTATCCGTATCGGAAGCTGTATGGACTTCATAGCCCATACCCGTCGCCACCTCTGAAATGAAAACACGTACATCTTTTTCATCATCGACAACCAGGATCTTTTGTTTTTCAGCCGCCGTATGGTCTTCTGTCCGTGGGCTTATCGCTGCTTGCATAAAAATTTTCTCCATTGCGTTGTCCAGCTACTCGAAGCAGTACAAGTAGAGTTTACTTCTCAAGGATTAAATTTATATTAAATGCTACCTTCCCAATCCCTCGCTTTAACCTGAAATTAACAATTTAAGTCATTGTATTTTTTGAATAATCAACACATTGCCTGATTTATCATATGTTAATTTGGAGGCTTTCAAAATTACGTATTCAGGGCGGCTGGATGCCGCTATTCCTGATACCAGAATCGAGAGTGAGGACATACTATGTTATGAGAGATTCGGACGGCTATCCCGCCGCGCCCCAGATCCGGGCAGCATCGACGATTTGGAAATCGACGGTTTTTTTGCCGTTCCATTCATTCACGCTGACGTGGCCCGCCAGATATAAAGGCGCGGCGCCAGATTGGAGCAGCATTTCGCCCAGGGCGGAATCCATGGCGCGGAAGGCGATGCCCTTGAGGCTGGCGCCGCCGGAAGTGTCCTGGATGAAGCAACTGACATGATTTTCGCCGACCACGCACGGCTTGATGATCTTCACGCCGGCCAGCGCAAAGCGCGGCTCGGCATGGCCCGCGCCGTAGGGCGCCAGCATGTTAAGCTTGTCGGTCAGGTCCAGCGTCAGGGCGTGCAGCGACAGCACGCCGTCGATCCGCAGTTCCGGCGCATAAGCCGCGCCGTCCAATTGCTGCAGGACATGATTGTTGATATGCGCTGCCAGCGCTTTCAGCTGGTCACGCGCCACGGTGAAACCCGCCGCCATCTTGTGGCCGCCGCCGTTCATCAGTATCCCGTTCTGCTTTGCGGAAATAATCGCGGAACCGAGATCGATATTGGAAATAGAGCGGCCTGACGCCTTGCCGATGCCCTTGTCGTCAAAGACGATCACGCAGGCGGGGCGGTTGTATTTTTCCTTGAGCCGCGCCGCGACGATGCCGATCACCCCCGGGTGCCAGCCTTCGCCGTCGACCAGCAGCACCAGGTCGCCTTTCAGCGAGGATTCGACTTTTTCAATCGCCTCCTCCAGCACCTGCTTCTCGATCTCTTTCCGTTCAGCATTATATTGATGCAATTGCAGCGCGAGGGCCTTGGCTTCCCAGGGGTCGTCGGTGGACAGCAATCTTGCGCCCAGCCCCGCCTCGCCGACCCGCCCGCCGGCATTGACGCGGGGGCCGAAGACAAATCCGGCATGGAAAGTGCCCGGCGCTTCAGACAATCCCGCCACATCGCCCAGCGCGACCAGCCCGGCGTTCTGGCGCATGGCCATCACCCGCAGCCCTTGCGCGACAAAAGCGCGGTTGATGCCGGTCAGCGGCACGACGTCGCAGACGGTGCCCAGCGCCACAATGTCCAGCCACTGCAAAATGCGCGGCTCCGGGCGCAGCTCCGTATAAAATCCGCGTTCGCGCAGAAGACGGTTCACCGCGACGATGGCGAGGAACGTCACGCCGACAGCGGCCAGATGCCCCTGATTGCTGTTGTCGTCAAGGCGGTTCGGGTTCACGACCGCATAAGCCTCGGGAATACGGGCTTCGGCGCGGTGGTGGTCGAGCACGATGATGTCCAGCCCCGCCGCCGTTCCGGCCTCCAGCGCGTCAAACGCCGTCGCGCCGCAATCCACGGTGATGACGACCTCCATGCCCTCGTTTTTTAGTTTCAGCAGCGCAGGCGCATTGGGGCCGTAGCCTTCCTGGATGCGGTCGGGGATATAAATGCGCAGCTCGGCGCCGACCGCCTTGAAAAACTTTTTCAGCAGGGCGCTGGAGGTGGCCCCGTCAACGTCATAATCGCCGAAGACGGCGACTTTCTGCTTGTTGATGATCGCGTCGGCGATGCGCGCCGCCGCCTTGTCCATATCCTTCAAAATACTGGGGTTGGGCAGCTGGGTCTTGAGCGCCGGGTTTAAAAAGCCCTCGACATCGTCAAACCTGACGCCACGCGCCACCAAAATCCGCCCGACAATTTCCGGCAGGCCGAAAGCCTGGCTGATGCCCTGCGCCAGCCGGTCATCCGCCGGGGAGAACGCCCATTTCTTGCCGAGGACGGATTTTTGGACGTCCAACACACTCTCGCACGTCACCCCGGCAAAAGCCGTGGTCTGGATTCCGGCTTTCGCCGGAATGACATGGGGGGTGGCGGGCTTCAGGCTCACTGATACCCCATTTTCTTCTTGAAGTTATGCGTCGCCTCGATGCGGCGGATGGTGCCGGTCTTGGAGCGCATGATGACGGAATGGGTGTAAGCCCCGCCGGCGAAGCGCCGCACGCCGCGCAGCATCGCGCCGTCGGTCACGCCGGTCGCGGCGAACATCACATCGCCCTTGGCCAGGTCGGTCAGGCCGTATTTCTTGTTCAGGTCGGTCACGCCCCATTTTTTGGCGCGGGCTTTTTCATCGTCATTGCGGAACAACAGGCGCCCCTGCATGAAGCCGCCGATGCAGCGCAAGGCCGCCGCCGCCAGCACGCCCTCCGGCGCGCCGCCGTAGCCCATGTAAATATCAATGCCGGCATCAGGCTGCGCGGTGGCGATCACGCCGCTGACGTCGCCGTCCGAAATCAGCATGATCCGCGCCCCCGCCGCGCGCACCTGCGCGATCAGCTCCTGATGGCGCGGACGGTCAAGGATGCAGGCGACAATATCGGCGACATCGACGCCCTTGGCTTTGGCCAGCGCCTTCAGGTTCTCGGCCGGCGTCGCATCCAGATCGACGATGTGGTCGGGCAGCCCGCCGCCGACCGCGATTTTGTTCATATAGACATCGGGCGCGTTGAGGAAACCGCCCTTCTCCGCCATGGCGACCACGGCCAGCGCGTTGGGGCCGCCCTTGGCGGTGATGGTCGTGCCTTCCAGCGGGTCAAGCGCGATATCCATCTGCGGGCCGGTGCCGAGGCCGACTTTCTCGCCGATATAAAGCATCGGCGCCTCGTCGCGCTCGCCCTCGCCGATCACCACGGTGCCGTCGATGTTCAGGGTGTTCAGCGCGTTGCGCATCGCATCCACCGCCGCCTGGTCCGCCGCCTTCTCGTCGCCGCGCCCCATCAGCAGGGAAGCCGACAGCGCCGCCGCCTCGGTCACCCGCACCAGCTCCATCACCAGGTTGCGTTCCATGGAAAGTTTCGGCTGAAAATCTGTCTCGGTCATTTTTAATTTCGCTTTCATCGTCGCCCCGCCAGTTTTTTGTCAGAGCTGCATTGTTATTGCATAATGAGGAAAAAAGCCAGAGACATTGCCTGTATTTTACTTATGTAAATAAAAAAGCAATATTGAGAGCCTCACCCGCTCCCGAAAGTCTCGATACGCATCAGGTGCGGCGGCTCCACCACCGATTTCAGTTTGCCGATCAGGCCGACCGCCTTCAGCATGTCGCCTTCCGGCGTTTCATGGCTGGTCAGGATCACCGGCACCGGCTGCCCCGGCGAGCGGCCGCGCTGCAGCACGGATTCCAGCGACACATGGCAATCGCGCAAAATCGCCGACACGTCGGCGATCACGCCCGGCTGGTCGAGCACGATCAGGCGCAGGAAATAAGAGCCGATACGCTCGCTGATATTGGCGGGCTTCAGCGCCGACGCCTGGTCCGGGGCCAGACCCAGCAGCGGCAGCGTCCGTCCGCGCGCCACGTCGATAATGTCGGCGACCACGGCGGAGGCCGTCGGCTTGCCGCCCGCGCCGGCGCCCATCATCAATATTTTCCCGACATAATCGCCGTCGGCATAGACCGCGTTCAGGGCGCCCTCGACATGGGCGATGGGCGAAGACTTCGGCACCAGGCAGGGCTCCATCGATTGCTCGATCCCCTTCTCCGTCTGCCGCGCGATGCCGAGCAGCTTGATGCGGTAGCCCAGCTCCTCCGCAAATTCAATGTCCAGCGGCGTGATATTGCGGATGCCCTTGGTCTGCACCGCCGAAAAGTCCGGCACGCAGCCGAAGGCCAGCCCCGCCAAAATCGCCAGCTTGTGCCCGGCGTCGATGCCGTCAACGTCGAAAGACGGGTCGGCTTCGGCATAGCCTTTGGCCTGCGCTTCTTTAAGCACATCACTGAAATCACGCCCGGTCGAGGACATCTCCGACAGGATGAAGTTGCAGGTGCCGTTGAGGATGCCATAGACAGCGCGGATTTTATTGGCGGCGAGGCCTTCGCGCAGCCCCTTGATGATCGGGATGCCGCCCGCCACCGCCGCCTCGTAGGAAATGCCGCCCCGGCTTTTTTTCAGCAGCGCCAGGACTTCGCCGCCGCGCAGCGCCAGCAGCGCCTTGTTGGCGGTGACGACCTGCTTGTTATTCTCCAGCGCCCGGGCGATGAGGTCGAAAGCCGCGCCTTCTGCGCCGCCCATCAGCTCCACCACCACGTCCACGTCCTTGTCATCCGCCAGCGCGACCGGGTTATCGTGCCATTTGACGTTGCCGAGATGGATGCCGCGATCTTTGCCTTTATTGCGGGCGGAAACCGCCGTCACCGCCACCGGCCTTTGCGCCCGGCTGGAGAGGAGCGCAGCATGCTCCTCCAGCAGCCGGAACACGGATGAGCCGACCGTTCCCAGGCCGGCAATGCCTATTTTCAGCGGCGCGTTCATCGGTAGGTCTGGCTTCCGGGCTCGACATAGACATCGACCCGGCGGTCGGCGGCTTCCTGCGTCCGGCTGCCGGGGTGAGGGTTCGGCACCTCATCCCCCCTGGACGCCGCCGTCACCCAATCCGGCGTCATGCCGGCCGCATAAAGCTCATGCGTGACGGCATTAGCGCGCTTTTGCGCCATGACAAAATTAATCATCTTTCTTTTGACCGGGTCCATGACATGGTCCACCCGCTTGCTGGCATGGCCGATGACGTTCACCCTGTATTCACGGTCCGTGCGGTTGATATTCGCCGCCAGCTTTTTCAGGCGCTGACGGTCGGCGCCTTCCACCTTGGCCGACCCATAGCCGAAAAATACCTGCTGTGCCGTTTGAACCGGGAGTTTGCTCTCCATGGCGACGGGGATATTGGCAGCCGTCACGGTGAAATCATATTTCATGTCCTGATAAGGCTCGGCGTCGCCATCGACGGGGAAAACGCTGACATCGTCATAAAGGATCGGCACGGAAAGTTTCTTGACCGCCGCGCTCTTAGCCGGCAATGACGGATGGGCGGCGTCATAGGCGCCAATCTCGTTCCAGACGAGCGCGCTTCCCGCCTCTGCTTTTGGTTCCGCCTCTGCGGCAGGTTTTGCTTTTGTTACCGGCGCAGGCGCAGACACAACGATGGGAACCGGAGCAGCCGTATAAGCCGGCGCTGTTTCCGTTTCCGGCGCCTTTGGCGCGGGGACCTTATAATCTGTGGTGTATCCGGTCGGCATCGGCCCGTAAGCTCTTTCCATAGCCGCCAATTTGGCGTCCATGGTTTTGCCGCAATCCGTCAGCAACAAGACGCTCGACAAGGCGATAATAAGGATGGAAATACGCATCGTATGCTGCCCTTTATTTTTTGAATCAGTTAAATAGCTTGCGTCAGACAGTTTGGCTGAAAAGGGATAAATCATCAACCGTGGAATTTTGGTTTATTGGCGGGGCTTTTCAAATACTTGATAATGGTTGTATTGAAATAGAGATCGGATCCGTCCAAGGCCTTGCGACCGCTAAAGTCCTTGATATTTTTCCGATGAATAACTTTCAGGCGGAAGTTTCCCTGTGCCGCTTTATTGAACAGTTTAACAAAACCTGCTATTTCCCGAGAATCTATAGAAAATTGATGTTCCCGGGAGCGCGGCGTCGGGTACTGGATTTCCAGCAGGCCGTCCGCCTTCAAAAGCGAGGCCATTTTATCGAGCGACGCCATTCGGTCTTTTTTATCCAGATATTGCAGGGTGCCGACGGCGTAAATAACGTCAAACTTTTTCCCGGAAGCCGTCACGGATTTCAGATGAGGAAGTTTATCCGCAACCCATTCTATCTTTTTGTTTTTGAAAGTTTTATTGGCCATCTCGCGCAGGTTTTTTGCCGGCTCTGCCGCAACGACCTCATGCCCGAGAGCGGCGAAAAAACCGGCATCTGCGCCGGAGCCGGCGCCGATATCCAGCATCCGCAGCTTTTGGGACACCGGCAGGAAGCGCATCAGGTCGGCATGAACCTTCGCCCGGTCCAGGCTGTTGTACTGGGCGCTTAAGCTGCTGGCGTGATCGTTAAAATACTGGATAACCTTGGAGCGCGGCATAAAGACCCTACAGGTAGTTCTTGGCTATTCCCACATAATGCTGGGCAGAGTACGGGATATACTTCTTTTCGTCTTCTGTCAATTCGCGCATGTACCTGGCTGGGGAACCACCCCACAGCTGGCCGGACAGCACCCGCTTGCCGGGAGTCACCAAAGCGCCCGCCGCCACCATCGCCCCTGATTCGACATAAGCGCCGTCCATCACGCAGGCCTGCATGCCGATAAAGGCGGCATCCCCGACCGTGCAGGCATGCAGCAGCGCCATATGCCCCACCGTCACGTCGTTGCCGATATAAGTGCCCTGCCCGGCGGAGGAGACATGGATCACCGTCCCGTCCTGGATATTGGTGCGCGCGCCGATGATGATGTTGTTCACATCCCCCCGGACGGTGCAATTGTACCAGATGCTCGATTCATCGCCGATGACGACATCGCCGACAAGGGCCGAATTCTGCGCAATGAAGACACTCCTGCCGATGACGGGCGATTTATTTTTGTAGGGCAAAACGATAGGCATGGTCATTTTTTCCTTTTATTGATATTGAATGATACCACAGAATACGCAGGTATTTCAGGAGAACATATGCCGTTTAAAAATCTCATTTCCGGCTACAGGTCTTTTCACAAAAACTATTTCGGCGGCGGGAAAAAGCTGTTCCGGACCCTTGTCCGCGACGGACAGGCCCCCGAGACGCTCATCATCTCCTGTTCGGACTCAAGAACCGACCCCGCCGTCCTCACCGGCAGCAGCCCGGGCGACATCTTCGTTGTCCGCAACGTCGCCGCCATCGTGCCTCCTTACAAAACGGACAGCAATCACCACGGCACCAGCGCCGCCATCGAATTCGCCGTGCGCACGCTGAAGGTAAAGCATATCGTCGTCATGGGGCATAGTTTCTGCGGCGGCTGCCGGGCGCTGGCTGAAAAGGAAGCTCTCCGCGGGCAATACGAATTTCTTTCCCGGTGGATGGAGATTGGCAACCCGGCCCTTGAAAAAGTCGAGCGCGAACTGGCCGGCGCCCCCGAAAGCGTCAAAAGGCGCGCTCTTGAGCAGGCCCTGGTCCTTGTCTCCCTCGGCAACCTGCTCACCTTCCCATGGATTAAATCGGCCATCGAGGCCCAGTCTGTCGAATTGCACGGCTGGTATTTCGACCTGGAGAGCGGCGCGCTCCTCACGCACAATCCGGCAAGCGGGATTTTTGAGGAAATCAAAACCTCCGCCTGAAAGAAAAAAGCGCCTGGGTTGCCCCGGGCGCTTTTTTCTGAAATAGGGAGAAAAGCGGTTAACGCTTGACCCACTGCGTTCCCTTACGGGCTTTATGGCGGCCGTATTTCTTGCGTTCGACGATACGGCTGTCGCGGGTGAGCATGCCTTCCTTCTTCAGGACGGTGCGCAGGCCCGGCTCGAAATTCACCAGGGCGCGGGAAATGCCATGACGCACGGCGCCGGCCTGGCCGGAAAGACCGCCGCCGGAGACGATGCACATCACATCAAACTGCCCGACGCGGTTGGACAGTGAAAACGGCTGGGCGATAACGAGGCGCTGCGTGCCGCGGGCGAAATAAGTCACGACATCGCGGTCATTGACAACGATCTTCCCTGAACCGCGGTAAATCCACACCCGGGCAACAGCGTCCTTGCGGCGGCCGGTGCC
>JAIOQI010000045.1 GCA_021413445.1 Alphaproteobacteria bacterium
GGAGCATGCTGGGCTCGGTGCTGATGGCGCAGGGCATGACCGAGGAAGCCGAGGCGGTTTTCAACAAGGCCATCGCGATGCAGGACGACTGCATCCCGGCCCGCGCCGGGCTGGGCCATGTGCTCATGGAAAAAGGCGATCTTGCCGGAGCCGAAAAAATGTTCAGGAGCTGCCTGAAGGACGAGCATGATACCTCTCCGGTGCTTTATTCGCTGATTCAGGTCAGTAAAATGAAGGCCGGCGATCCGGAGATCGCGGTGATGGAAGGCGAGGCCGAAAAGCTGAAGGGAAATGTCGCCGCCTCGAAGGCGATTCCGCTCAACTTCGCGCTAGGGAAAATGCACGACGATCTCGGCGATTACGACCGGGCGTTCCCCTACTACCTCGCGGGCTGCAGCCTGAAAAGGAAGAAGCTCGACTACAGCAAGGAAGAGAAGGCGAAGAGCTACCAGCGCATCAAGGACACTTTCACCGCCGATTTTATCGCCAAGAACGCCGGAAAGGGCGACTCGTCCGACCTGCCGGTCTTCGTGCTGGGCATGCCGCGCTCCGGCACGACGCTGACCGAGCAAATCATCGCCAGCCATCCCTCGGTGTACGGCGCAGGGGAATTGCGTGATATGCTGAACCTTGCGGAAACTTTTCCGCCCGGCGTCAAGACGCCCTATCCCGCCAAGCTGATGAACCTGAACGCCGCCGGGATTGCGGCCATGGGCAGGGAATATGTTGCGGGACTCAAGAAACGCAGCCCTGAATCCCTGAAGATCACGGACAAGATGCCGGGCAATTTCCACTATATCGGGCTCATCAAGATGATCCTGCCCAACGCCAAGATCGTGCATGTGCAGCGCCATCCCCTTGACACCTGCCTGTCATGCTTCACCCGCCTCTTTGCGCACGGCCAGGCCAACACTTACGATTTGACGGAGCTCGGCCATTATTACAAGTGCTACAAGGACCTGATGGACCACTGGCGCGAAGTCCTTCCCGCCGGATCCTTCTATGACCTCCGCTACGAGAAGCTGGTGGACGACACCGAGAACGAGTCCCGCAAGCTGATCGAATATTGCGGCCTGGACTGGAACGATTCCTGCCTGGAGTTCTACAAGAACACCCGCTCCATCCGCACCGCCAGCGTGACGCAGGTGCGCCAGCCCATTTACAAGACCTCGAAGGCGCGCTGGAAGAACTACGAGAAGTTCATCGGCCCGCTGGTCGCGGCTCTGGGCGACGCCCTGGACGGCGAGGTTTAGTTCCCAGGCTTATTCTTGAGGCGCAAGGAAGCGGCGGTCAGGCCGCTTTGATGACATTCGTCCATTGCCCGGCTTTTTTCAGCGCCACGGCCTTTTTCAGTTCTGCCGCTGTTTTTGCGAACACGCCGTCCCAGTCTCCGGGCTCTGTGGCGCGGAGCAGGCGCATGGAGGGATACCAGGGGCAGTCCTCGCGCTCCGAGAGATAAAGCCAATAGGGGTGATAGTGAAGCAGGTTCCAGATCGGGCAGCCGACGGCGCCGGCCAGGTGCGCGACGGAGCTGTCGGTCATGATGACCAGGTCGAGATTTCTTAAGATAGCAGCGGTATCGGCGAAATCATTGACATGCGGCCCCAGCTCAAGGATCAGCCCCTGTCCGCCGCCACGGAGCAAATCCTTTTCAGGCGGGCCCTTCTGCAGGCTGTACAGCTGCACGCCGGGTATTTCCGCCAGCGGCAGGAAATGGCGGAAGGGCGCGGAGCGCTTGCGGTTGGTGTTATGCTTCTCGCTGCCGGACCAGACGATGCCCACCTTGAAACGGTTTTTTCCGAGCGCGAGGAGCCGCGCGGCTTCCGGCGGCGGCGCGGCCGGAATGTTCAACGCGGGGAAGGGAGGGATCGAGTTCAGGTCGGTGCCGAAGATTCCCGGCAGGCTCATCACCGGGACGTGGTAGTCGAAAGCTTCGTCGATCTGCTGGGAGCTGACCATTTTGTCGATCCCGGGAATGGATTGGAACAGCCGGTGCAGGGAGCTCTGGCATTCGAAGATCACGCGCCCGCCGCGCGCCTTCACCAGGGGGATGTAACGGGTGCACAGGATGGTGTCGCCGAAGCCCTGTTCCTTGTAAACCAGGATTGTCTTGCCGGTGAGGTCTTCCCCGCGCCAGCGCGGCGTGTCGTATTGGCGCTCCTTCATTTTTCCGTACTTCCACCGGCATTCGAAGGCTTCCCAGCCTTCCCTGAAGCGGGCGAGATGCAGGAGAGCCGCCGCGCGGTACAGCTTCATGTTGCTGTTGTCGGGCTGCTGGGCGCAGAGGATTTCAAAATGCGCCAGGGCTTCCTCATGCCTGGCGAAGACGCTTAAGGCCAGCGCATAGCCTCCCCGGATCATGAAACTGCCGGGTTCCTGCCGGAAGGCCTCGGCATGGGCTTCCAGCGACTCGTCCATCCGGTCCAGCGCGGCCAGGCAGGCGCCGCGCCTCGACAAAAGGGAGGGATTGCCCGGGAATATTTCCAGCGCGCGGTTGAAGCAGGCCAGCGCCGCAGTGTCGCGCCCGAGACCTTGCTGGAGTGTCCCGAGGCCGATCCATGCCTGGGCGTTGCCGGGATCCGCCTGCAACAGCCTTTGATAGGTCAGCATCAGCCCGTCGATTTTTTTTTGTGCGGACAGCACCTCCGGATTCACTTCCGGGGCCGTTTTTTTCAGGGGTTGCAGCGGGGCGTTTTTCATGGGCTAAAAGTTATTCAATAAAATAATTATGTGCAAGCGATATAATGATTGCAGATCAAGAATCCCTTGACCGTCTCCAGGGGAATTCTGTAACATCAGGCGAATTCATAATAACCTGTTTATGTAATGTAAAAGGATGTCAGACATGGCCACGACACAAGCAAAAAAGACCCCGCAACCGGTAAAAATAACCACCCCCAAGCAAGCCATGGAGCAGGTGGTCCAGTTTTATAAAGTCGGGAACCTGGCCCGCGCGGAAAAGCTATGCCGGAAAATCATCAAGATCCAGCCGGGCTTTCACCCGGCGTGGTACCAGCTCGGGCTGATCGCAGTGCGCGTGGGCAAGCTGCCGAAGGCGGTCGAATTTTTCCTCAAGGCCGCCCGGCTGGCGCCCAATTCTGCGATGTATCACAAGGCGCTGGGCGAAACCTGCCGCCGGCTGAAGCGTTTCAAGGGCGCCGTTGCGGCGGCCAAACGGGCCGCGGGCCTGGCGCCGAAAAACCCCGGCATCCTCTATAATTATGCGCTGGCCCTGGCGGATAGCGGCGACCTCAGGGCGGCGGCAGAACAATACCGCGCGGCGCTGGCGCTGAAACCCGCTTACGGCATGGCGGCCAATAACCTCGGCACCGTCCTGGAGCGGCTGGGGGACATGAAGGGCGCGGAGGCGGCCTATGTCCGGGCTATCGCCATCAATCCGCGCCATGCCGAGGCGCAGAACAATCTGGGCGCCCTGATGTCGGAGAGCTCGCGGCTGGACGGCGCCAGAACTTGTTTCACGGCGGCGATCGAGGCCAATCCCGGCTTCGTTGCTTCCCATTACAATATCTCCACCCTGAAAAAATATACCAAGGACGACCCCCATGTCGCCATGCTGGAAAAGCTGGCGCCGCGCGCGGAAAAACTGTCCGTGGACGAGCAGATACGTTTCTGGTTCTCGCTCGCCAAGGTGCGGGAGGACGTCGGCCATTATGATGAGGCCTTCGCCGCTTATGAACGGGCCAACCGGATGAAGCGCGCGACAATAAAGTATAATGAAAAAGCCGCGCAGATGGCGATGCTTGATGTCACCGGCCGTTTCGATGCCGCCCTGTTCGCGAAAAACAAGGGCGCGGGATTCAAGGACGAGACGCCGGTCTTCATCATCGGCATGCCCCGCTCCGGCACGACGCTGGTCGAGCAGATCATTTCCAGCCATTCTGCGGTGCACGGCGCCGGCGAGCTGAGGGACCTCGGCGAGGCGCTGGGCGACATGCAGCCGGCGATGGCCAAGGGCGCGTCATATATGAACTGGCTGTCGGGCGCGGACAAAAAGGCGCTGGCCGCCGCCGGCGAGGCTTACATCAGGCGGCTGCGGAGCTATGACGCCAAAGCGCTGCGGATCACCGACAAGATGCCGGGCAATTTCTTTTATGCCGGGCTGATCCTCAAGATTTTGCCGCAGGCGAAGATCATCCATTCCGTCCGCCATCCGCTCGACACCTGCTTTTCGAATTACTCGCGGCTGTTCAAGGACACCATGCCCTTCGCCTATGACCTGACCGAGCTGGGCCATTACTACAACAGCTATCAGAAGATGATGGACCACTGGAAAGAAATTTTGCCTGCGGGCAGCATCCTTGACGTCAACTACGAGGACGTGGTCGAAGACCTCGAAGGCCAGTCGCGGCGGCTGATCGATTTCTGCGGCCTGAAGTGGGAAGACGCCTGCCTCGACTTCCATAACAACAAGCGCCCGGTCAAGACCGCTAGCGTGGCGCAGGTGTCCCAGCCTATTTACAAGAGCTCGGTGGCGCGCTGGGAGCGCTTTGCCAAACACCTGGCGCCCCTGCAAAAAGCGATTGGGAACGATGCGGGTTGATTTTAAGGTAAAGAAATAAAGCTTTGTCATGCCGGACTTGTTCCGGCATCCGCAAGCGCGTCTGCGCGTCTTATAAGTTATATGACGGCTGGACAGCCTTTTGGACCCCGCAACAAGTGCGGGGTGACGGCGAGGATGACGATGGTAACCGCCACCTGTTGCTGATATGCAACACTCTCACCTAAAAAACGATTCCCGATAACATAACAAATCAATCGCTTTAGCTTTTTGAAATCAGGGGCTTGTCAAGGCGGGGAAGCTTTTGCAATAGTACATCACGAGTTTTTTCAACCCGATCCGCTGCAACCCTGTCATTTCTAAATCATTTTAAATCACAACCAAGGAGCCGAACCACCATGTCCGCACAAATTTCACTGAAATCCGCGCTGAGAAACACCACCGCCCTGATCGGGGTGGCCGTCCTGCTGACCCAGGAGGCAACGAAGGCAGCGGCAGCGACGACAACGGTGACTGTGTTGGGCAACCCCGGGATTTACTTGAGCACCAATGAGGCGCTGATAGTGGAGAATACGGGCTCCATTACCGGCACGACCAGCGGCGCTTATGTCTTGGTCAGCACCGGCAATGCGGCGGTATCAATCGACAACGCAGGCCAGATCGGCATTAACGACAGCGGCAGTGACACCGGCATCCTCATGATCGAAAGCTCTTCCCTTTCGGGCGGCATCGACAATAGCGGCTCCATCTTTGGCGGCACTCAGGGCGGCGCGGGTATCCTTCTCGATACCGATTCGAAAATCTTCGGCCAGGTCGTCAACAGCGGCACGATCAGCGGCCAGTCCGGCATTGAGCTTTATAGCAGTTCCGAAATCGTTGGCGGCATTGACAACACCGCAGGCGGCGTGATTGCCGGTATTCAGGACAATACGGATACGGCCTCGGCCTATGGCATCTATCTCAATGGCGACTTCACCGGCGGATCCCCGTCGATCGGCAATGTGAACAACGCTGGCACGATTTCAGCCACGGCGGATGCGTCGGACAACTCTTTCAACGCCACGGCCGATGCCTATGCCATTTATTTGGACACCGGCAGTTCGATGGGCAACCTTGACAACTCGGGCGATATCACCGCCACGGCCACGGCTGAAGGAAACACCAGCGCCAACGCTGATGCCTATGCCATCTATATCGACGACAACAGTTCAATGGGCAGCCTGGACAACTCGGGCAACATCACCGCCGCGGCCTCGGCCGAGTCAAGCGATGCTGAAGCCTTTGCCGCAGGCATCTACCTGGACAGCACCAGCGAAATTGACGGCGAGCTGAGCAACTCCGGCACGATTTCCGCCACGGCCACGGCCGAGACGGACAACTGGTCCGATGCGGTGGCTTATGCCATCTATATGGACAGCAACAGCCAGATCGGCGCCGGACAATTCAACCCGGGGCTGACCAACACCATCACGGGCGAGATTTTAGCCGCGGCGACAGGTGAGGGATCTGATGCCGATATTTCGGCCTACGCCATCTATGCGAACAACAGCAGCGAAATTAACGGCGACATGGAGAACGCCGGCCTGATTTCGGCTTCCGCTGACGCCGACACCACCAGTTCCGATGCCAGTGCCTTTGCCGCCGGGCTTTATTTCAGCAGCGGCAGCCAGATTGACGGCTACCTGAACAACGCCGACACGGGCACGATTTCAACCACGGCCCTGGCGAATTCAGAGTCGGATCAGGCCAATGCCACGGCCTACGGCATCTATGCCAACAGCGGCAGCCAGATTGACGGCTACCTGAACAACGACGGCACGATTTCGGCCGATGCGACGGCGACCGCCTATAGCTCGGCCGATGCCGATGCCTTCGGCCTTTATTTCAACGCCGGCAGCAACATTGACGACAACATGGACAACGGCGGCACGATTTCCGCCACCGCTTCGGCAACCTCGGAGAATAGCGAAGCCTCGGCTTATGCCTACGGCGTCTATATGAACAGCGGCGGCGGGGTTGAAGGCCATCTGGACAACGGCGGCACGATCTCGGGTACAGCCTCGGGTGAGGGAACCGATGTTGAGATCTTCGCTGCCGGCCTCTATTTGAACAGCGGCGCCACGATTGACGGCTATCTGGCCAACGGCGGCACGATTTCCGCCTCCGCCACCGGTACTGCGGACAACTGGGCCGATGCCTCGGCTTACGCGTTCTACATGGACAACGGCGCGGTTAACGGCCTCTTCAGCAACGACGGCACGATTTCAGCCACGGCGGATTCGAGCGCAGGCCAGAACGCCGATGCTTTCGGCGCCGGCATCCACATCAACAACTCCTCGCTCGACGGTTTTGACAACGGCGGGGATATTACCGCCACGGTCACGGCTGATTCCACTGACTCAGACGCCACTGTGTCGGCTTATGCCATCTACATGGATCTCACCGATGTCAACGGCGATCTGGACAACAGCGGCACGATTGCAGCCAGCGCAGATGCAGGCGCCTCTTCCAACGCCAATGCCTATGCCTTCGGCCTCTATCTGAGCGACAACACCACCATCGACAACCTGGGCAATACCGGGGATATCACGTCCTCGGCGACGGCTGATTCCTCCAATAGCAGCGCCAGCGCCGATGCCTACGCCCTCTTTATGAGGGACGGCTCCTCCATCGACGGCGTCCTGGACAACGGCGGCACGATTTCGGCCAGCGCGGATGTAAATGCCTCCAACTGGGCCGGTGCTTTCGCGGCCGGCATCTATCTCCTCGGCAGCAACTCCACTAACGCCGATGTGATTGGCAGCCTCGACAACGGCGGGGATATCACGGTCACGGCTACGGCTGACTCCACCGACTCCAACGCCGGCGCCGATGCCTTCGGCATCTACCTGAACGAGAACAGCAGCATCGACGGCGCTGCGGACAACAGCGGCACGATTGCGGTCAGTGCGGATGCGACCGCTTATAACAGCGCCGACGCTTTTGCGGTCGGCATCTACCTCAATGCCGACACCAGCGGCGGCTCCCCATCGACCGCCAGCATCGACAACAGCGGGGATATTACGGTCGATGCTACGGCTGATTCCATCAACTCCCAGGCCAACGCCGACGCCTTCGGCATCTATCTGGACAGCAGCAGCTCGATTAACGGCGCGCTTGACAACGGCGGCTCGATTGCGGTCAGCGCGGATGCGACGGCTTATAACAGCGCCGACGCTTTTGCGGCCGGCATTTACCTGAACGGCAACAGCACCGGCGGCTCCCCATCGACCGCCAGCGCAGCTCCATCAGCGGCGCTGTGGACAACGCCGGCACGATTTCGGCCACTGCGGATGCGACGACGCTCGATCCCACCGATTCCGCAGACGCTTTTGCCTATGCGGCCGGTATCTACCTCGATGGCAACACCAATGCCCCATCGATCGGCAGCATCAACAACGACGGCACGATTGAAGCCATCGCCACGGCTGACGGCACCGCGGCCGAGGGCGACGATGCTCATGCCTATGCTCACGGCGTTTATCTGGACAACAGCAGCGCGATTAACGGCAATTTCGCCAACGACGGCACGATTGAAGCCACCGCCACTGCGACGGGGGAAGATTCGGTTGATGCCTTTGCGGCTGCTGTTTACCTGGTCTCCGGCGGCGCGATTAACGGCGACTTCACCAACACCAGCGACGTCACGATTTCAGCCACCGCCACGGCTGACTCGACCGGCACCAGCGGCAACGCCGATGCCGATGCTTACGGCATGTACATTGACAACAGCGATATCACCGGAGACATCGACAACTCCGGCACGATTACGGCTGAAGCCAATGCGACGGCGGGAGACGGCACCAATGAGCGGGCCTATGGCATCTACCTGAACGGCTCCTCCACTGACATCGGCGGCGGGATCATCAACAGCGGCACCATTGAAGTCGATAGTGAAGACGGCGCGGCCATTTTCGTGGGCGGCGGCGCTTCTGTCACCAACGGCATCTTCAACGATGGCGGCACGATCAGCAACGCCAGCGGCAACGCGATCTTCATGGATGCGCTGGACTCAGCCATGGGGATTGAGATTGCGGGCGGCACGATCACCGGCGACGTCATCGATGATGACTATGCGAATGGTTTCTCCGTCGTCTCCGTTACCGATGATTTCACCACCGGCGGCAACTTCCAGGTCAGCGACCTGACGATCGATGACTCGACCTTGACCATCAGCGCCGGCGACAACATCACCCTAGACACCATGTCGGCCAGCTCCGGGGACGCCGTGTTGAATTTCGGCGTGACGGATAACAAGACCTTCGGCACCGTCAATGTCACCGGCGACAACGTGGATCTGACGAACATCGGCATCAACGTTGAACTGACGAAGGGGGCTTCCATCTCCAACGGCGACTCGCTGCTGATTATGGACGGCGTGGGCGCGATCACGAACGGCCCGGGCGCGACGCCTGATCTGGTGGCCGACGACAACGCCTTCATCTGGGATTTCTTCATGGTGGACGGAACCAATCAGGGCTCGGGAAGCAACTCCGACCTTTACCTGGTTGTTGACTCAACCCTGGACGATCTTGCCAACACCCCCAATAACAAGGCTGTCGGCACGGCGATCGGCAATATCTTCGGCGGCCCGGTCGATGGCGATCTGCAGGACATCTTTGATGCCCTGTCCGCCGCTGGCGACGCTGACACGGTGAACGGCATCCTTGCTACCCTCCTGCCGGGCGACCTGAACGGCGCAGCCCAAGCGACGGTTCTGGATCTCGGCACCCAAGGCAGCAATGTCGTCGAGGACGAAGTTATCGCACTGCGCTCCGGCGAAGGAATCAGCGGGATGGCGGCCGGCATTTCGGCGAACGGCGCGAACATCTGGCTGCAGGGCTATGGCCAGGAAGCCGACCAGGATGACCGCGGCAGCGTCGGGGGCTATGACGCTGACACACGCGGGATCGCGGCGGGCGTGGACTCGACCAACCTGATTAAGGACGGCGTGCTGGGTCTTGCCTTCAACTACGGCCACATCAACGCCGACTCCGATAACGCCAACACCACCGACACCGACGTGAAGAGCTATGGCGCCACCCTCTACGGCAGTCATGAACTGGCTTATGAAGCGTTCCTGGATGCCCAGGTCGGCTACGCCTACAACGACATCGAGACCGAGCGTCATGATGTCGGCCTGCCGGGCATGACGGCGAACGCCGACTACAGCAGCGACCAGTATGCGGCGAAAATTCTCGTCGGCCGGGATTATCTGGCGGAAAATATGGCCAAGATGGTCTTTACACCCACCGTCTCGGCGGCCTACACCTACCTGAATACGGAAGGTTACACCGAAACCGGGACTGGCGGCGGCCTGGAAGTTGAAGACCAAAACTTCAACGTCCTCAAGCTGGGCGTCGGCGCCAACGTGGCCTGGAAGCTGAAAAACTCCCAGGGCAACACACTGAAGCCGAAGCTGCATGCGGGTTTTACTT
>JAIOQI010000046.1 GCA_021413445.1 Alphaproteobacteria bacterium
CGCGCAGCGTGTTGGAACTGTCCTGTTTCAACCAGATGGCGAGCGTGGCGGCCAAGAAGGCCTGCAAGATTTTTTCCGGCGACTGCACCGATGACGTCAAGGACCTCATCAAGGACCCCTTGAGAAAGTGGTACGAGAACTTTGACGAGAAAGCCGAGAACAAGAGCAGCGAAGTCGATCTCACCGCCGAGAAATACGACTGCGATAAAATAAAAAAGGCCTGGGAGGCCGAGGAGAAGGCGGGCACCGACAAGAGCGTTCCCACCATGATTACCGACGCCGACCTGATGAGCGACACGCCGCCCAAATGCAAGGACGTGTCGGACAATCCCACCGATTGCGGGAAAGAGTTCATGGATAGCTGGAAGGCTTCCGCCGATCAGAAAATTTTTAGCGATTACGCCGCTTCCGTGGGCAAGCTGACGAAATCAACTTCGGCGAGCGGCGCCGGCTGCAATGGTAAGGAAGGTTCCGCGCCTGTGATTAATTGCAATCACTAAGGGAGAGGGTGGCGTCTTGTGTCCATGAAGGGATTTTTAAAATGAAAAAAATCTTTTTTTTCGCCCTGCTGGCAGCCGCCTTTATCGGTTTTTCGCCGGTGACGGTTTTTGCCGAGGAGGCAGCGAAGCCCTGTCCGGTGGGCTGCGATTGCAGCAAGGGCGGGATCAGGGACATGATGGAGCATCAGGCCGATCTGGTCCAGACCAAGGATGCGGGCATGAAAAAAGAGGTTATCACCAAGCCTGCCTCAGCCAAGAGGCTGGCCTGCACCGACCAGGCGATTGCCAAGGTCACCGGGGCGCTGGGAAAGATGTTCTCCAATATGTCTTTTAATCCCTCGCTCACGGGGGGGGCGAGCAATACCGCGTTTTGCGGCCTGGTGTCCTATCCGTCGCTGCCGTCGATCAACCTGGCCGGGCAATTGGGTGCGATGCTGCCCGACCTCATGTCGCTGATACCGGGCTTTCAGCTGCAGGTATGCACGCCGCCGGTGCCGTCGCCGCCTAACTTCAGCATCGGTTTCGGCGGCTCCATCGCCGGGTGCTCGATCATGTCAAGCATCGGGGCGCCGCAGGTGCCGAAGCCGCCGCCGGTCTGCATCAAAATAGAGACGCCGGGCATGAATTGCCTGGCGATTAAAGGGCAGTGGTCCGGAAATCCCAATTCGATCAAAGCCAGCGGCATCGTGCAGGGCGCCCCCTATACAACTTTTAAGGATTTGCTGGAGAGTGTCGGCGACGGCGCCACTGCTAAGATCGGGGATCATTACAAGCAGCAGCTGGACAGTGACCGCGCCATACTGGTCCGCGCCAAGAACGACCTGGAGAACACGAAAGAGCCTGGGCTTACCAAGAGCTGGAAGAAGCCGCCGTCGTTCGGCGCGAATGCAAGCGTTGATGACGTCATTCAGGAGATGGGAAAAAATCCGCCCACGACGTCGGGGACCGGCACTTCGGCCTCGCTCCCGCATTGCCTCCCCGCGATTCCGAATCCCACTCCGGACCTTCCGGCGCTTCCGGCTTTTCCGCCGATCTCGACAGATCTCCCGTCTTTCGACATGCCGCAGACCCCGCAAGTTCCGCCGATCCCTTCGCTGGGCGGGGGGCTGAGCCTCGGGGGGGGGAATCCTATCGCGGGGATTCCCGGAGTCAACTGTATCCCATAACATTAGTCTCGTCGCCAAGTTAACAACCGCGCTGGGAGAGGCGGGAGCTGAGTGCCTGGGAGGCCGCTCATGGACTGGAGAGCGCCGCCGCCGTTTTATTGAAATGAAATTTCATTTCAATCTAAGCCTCTATCATCCCGGCGTAAATTCGTATAATCTGATCTTTCCTCGAAATTGCAGATATCATTCTCTTGGAAAGGCGAACCGCACGCATGTCCCCTGACGATCATAAGCATAAAAAAAAGAACAAGGCGCTAGGCAAAGCGCAGGCGACTCCGGGTCAGCCTCTCAACAAGGAAGAGTGGCATCTCCACTCCGAGATGCTGGAACACAGGATCGTCCGCCTGGACGGGGAAATCGACGCGGAAACAGCGGCGCTGGTCAATGCCTCGATTCGCTACCTGGAGAAAAAAGACCCGACCCAGCCCATCATCCTGATGATTAACTCGCCCGGCGGGTATGTCACGGACGGGATGTCGATCGTTGACACCATCAGGAACTGCCAGTGCCCCATCCATACCTGCGTTTACGGCCTGGCGGCCTCGATGGCCTCGGTCATCCTCGTTGTCGGGAACAAGCGCTTTGCGGCGCCGCACGCGGAAATCATGATCCATCAGCCCCTCGGCGACAGCGAGGGCCAGCAGACGGAAATCGAAATCGCCGCCCATGACATGCGCAACGCGCGCGAGGCGCTCACCCAGATCTATGCCGAGGAAACCGGGCTGGACTACAAGGATATCGACCAGCTGATCGAACGCGACTACACCATGACCGCCGATCGCGCCAAGCAGCTCGGGCTTATCGACGACATCATGAGCCAGGAGCTTTATTTCAAGATGCAGCACAATAAAAAAGTGCCCGAGTGGAAGAAGCCGCGCCACCCCGACAGCAAAAGAGCGGACTCCCGGCAATCGATAGAAGATATGTTCAACGAGATGGCGCAGCGCGCATCCGCAAACCGCAAGCCGTCCGTGTCAAATGATAACGGCGAGCAATCGCCTAAGAAAAAGAAAAGCGGAAACCCGCAACCGCCGCAAGAGTAGGGCCAGTATCCCCCAGGGGGCCCATGAAAAAAACCGAAAAAAGCACGCTCGGCCAGCGCGTCAGGCGCTATGCGAAGGTATCCTCCGCCGTGACCGGCCTCGGGCTGCGCATGGCGGGACAGAAATATCTCGGGCTGGATATCGACAAGCCCGTCCATGCCCGGCAGCTGATGGAATCGCTGGGCGACCTCAAGGGGCCTTTGCTCAAGATCGCCCAGCTGCTGGCCACCATCCCCGAAGCTTTACCTAAAGAATATGTGCTGGAGCTGCAAAAGCTGCAATCGCAGGCGCCGCCGATGGGCTGGCCGTTCGTGCGGCGGCGGATGATCGCGGAGCTGGGCCCGCAATGGGAAAAGAGGTTCCGCTCCTTTGACAAGGACGCGGCGGCGGCGGCTTCGCTCGGCCAGGTGCACAAGGCGGTGACGCTGGACGGCGTCGAGGTCGCCTGCAAGCTGCAATATCCCGACATGGCGTCGGCGGTCGAGGCCGACCTGAAACAGCTGAAAATGTTCCTCGGCGTTTTCGAGGCTTACGACCGTTCGGTTGCCACCTCCGAAATCCAGAAAGAGATTGCCGCCCGCCTGCACGAGGAGCTGGATTACGAGCTCGAGGCCCGCCATGCCGACCTTTATGGCTTTATCCTCAAGGGCGAAAAAGCGGTGCACGTGCCGCGCGTGCTGCACGATCTTTCCACCGATCGCCTGCTGACGGCGACCTGGCTGGAGGGCAAGGCGATGCTGAGTTTTGTCAAGGCTCCCCAGGCGCGGCGCAACCGCATCGCGCTCAACCTGTTCCGGGCCTGGTATGTGCCGCTCTATTATTACGGCATGATCCACGGCGACCCGCACCTCGGCAATTACACGGTGCAGGAAGACAGCTCGATCAACCTGCTGGACTTTGGCTGCGTGCGCATTTTCCCGCCGCGTTTCGTCGCGGGGGTCATCAAGCTTTACCGCGCCCTGCAAAACGATGACGACGACCTGGCGGTCGAGGCTTATGAAAGCTGGGGCTTTAAAAATCTCAACAAGCGGATGATCGCGGTTCTCAACAAATGGGCGCGGTTCCTGTACGGGCCGATCCTTGACGACAAGGTGCGCCCGATCGGCGTGGTGACCAAGGGCATCTATGGCCGCGAGATCGCCCACGAGGTGCATCAGGAGCTGAAGCGTCTCGGCGGCGTGAAGCTGCCGCGTGAATTTGTTTTTATGGATAGGGCGGCGCTCGGCCTGGGCTCGGTTTTCCTGCACCTCAAGGCGGAGGTGAACTGGCACAACCTCTTCAACGAACTGATCGAGGATTTCGACGTCAGGGAACTGGAGAAGCGCCAGAAAAAAGCACTGAAACAGTTCGGGCTCTCGGTAACGGCCTAGTTGCCAACCCACTCTAAATACGGCATTCTTTCCATCAGTATCTTTGTAAGGGGACAGACATGAAAATCGCGATTGCCAAAGACAAGCTGGCGGCTGAAAAGCGCGTGGCGGCCTCGCCGGAGACGGTCAAAAAGATGATCGCCCTGGGCGCGGAGGTTTTTGTGGCGGCAGGGGCGGGCACGGCCTCGTCGATGACCGACGACATGTACCGCGCCGCCGGCGCCAAGGTCGTTGCCGAAGATGAAGCCTATAAAGACGCCGATGTCGTGCTGCGCGTCCGCCATCCTTCCGTTGAGGACGTCAAGAAAATGAAAAAAGGGGCGCTGCTGATCGGCATCCTTTCGCCTTATCAGGAAAAAGAGCTGGTGAAAGCCTATGCCGCGCAGGGGATTGCCGCGATGGCGATGGAGCTGGTGCCGCGCATCACCCGCGCACAGAGCATGGACGTGCTCTCCAGCCAGGCTAACCTGGCTGGCTACCGCTCGGTGCTGGAAGCGGCCAATGAATTCGGACGCGGCTTTCCGCTGATGATGACGGCGGCGGGCACCGTGCCGCCGGCGAAGGTTTTCATCATGGGCGCCGGCGTGGCGGGATTGCAGGCGATTGCCACGGCCCGGCGCCTCGGCGCGCAGGTGTCGGCGACGGACGTGCGCCCGGCGTCGCGGGAACAGGTCGAGAGCCTGGGCGCGACCTTCGTGATGGTCGAGAGCGAGGAGACCAAGGCGGCCGAAACCGCCGGCGGTTACGCCAGGGAGATGAGCGAGGATTACAAGCAGAAGCAGGCGGCGCTGATCGCCGAGACGATCAAGAAGCAGGACATCGTCATCACCACGGCGCTGATCCCCGGCAAAAAGGCGCCGCTGCTGGTCACCGACGAGATGGTGAAGTCGATGAAAACCGGCTCGGTGATCGTCGATCTGGCGGTGGAGCAGGGCGGCAACTGCGCGCTGTCGAAAATCGGGGAAGTGGCGGAGGTGAACGGCGTCAAGATCATCGGCTACCCGAACATGCCCAGCCGCATCGCGGTCGATGCCTCGTCCCTCTATGCCCGCAACCTGCTCAGTTTCCTGACCCCGCTGATCGACAAGGAATCCAAGTCGCTGAAAATCAACTGGGAAGATGAAATCGTCAAGGCCTCCACCCTGACCCGGGACGGCACCGTCGTGCACCCCAATTTCGTATAGAATATAGAAGGAGCCTGATCCATGACGGACAACCAGAAACTTATCGAGCAGGCGGCGGCGGTCGCTTCCTCGGCTGAGGGCCTCTCCAGCCAGGCCTCAGACCTTGCCCTGCAGATCAGCACGGCGATGGCGGCGGACGCCTCGGGCGGGACGCCCTTTTTCGTGATGGGCCTGACGGTCTTCGTGCTCGCCTGCTTCGTCGGCTACTACGTCGTCTGGCGCGTGACCCCGGCGCTGCATTCGCCGCTGATGGCGATCACCAACGCCATTTCCTCGGTGATTATCGTCGGCGCGCTGATCGCGGCGGGGCCGGTCGAGATCAGCCCGTCCAAATGGATGGGCTTTGCCGCCATCATCCTCGCTTCCGTCAACATCTTCGGCGGATTCATCGTGACGCGGCGGATGCTGCAAATGTTTTCAAAGAAAAAGAAGTAGGGGAATAAAACATGCCCATCACCGTCTCTCTGCTGGCCTACCTGGTGTCGTCGGTCTGCTGCATCATGGCGCTGCGCGGCTTGTCCGGGCCTGAAACCGCGCGGGGCGGATTGCTGTTCGGCATCATTGGCATGGCGCTGGCCGTCCTGACCACGCTGATGCTGCCGGGCGTGCAGTCTTATGGGCTGATCGCGCTTGGCATCGCCATCGGCGGCCTGATTGGCGCTGTGATCGCGAAGAAAATCGAGATGACCGCCCTGCCGCAGCTGGTGGCCGCTTTCCACAGCCTGGTCGGCCTGGCGGCGGTGCTGATCGCGGCGGCGGCGTTTAAAAATCCCGAAGCTTACGGCATCAGCGAAGGCAACGGCGGCGAGATCCATCTCGGCAGCCTGATCGAGATGAGCCTGGGCGTGGCGATCGGCGCGGTGACGTTCACCGGCTCCCTGATCGCTTTCGGCAAGTTGCAGGGGATCGTGACCGGCAAGCCGGTCGTGTTCAGGGGCCAGCACTTCCTGAATGCCTTGCTGGGGCTGGGGCTGGTGGCGCTGATCGTCCTGCTGTGCCTGAGCGGGTCGCCGCTGTTTTTCTGGTCGATCATCGGCGTATCGCTGCTGCTCGGCATCCTGATGATTATCCCGATCGGCGGCGCCGACATGCCGGTGATCGTTTCCATGCTCAACAGCTATTCCGGCTGGGCGGCGGCGGGCATCGGCTTTACCCTGCAAAACAACCTGCTGATTATCGTCGGCGCGCTGGTGGGCGCGTCGGGCGCGATCCTGAGCTACATCATGTGCAAGGGCATGAACCGCTCCTTCTTCAACGTCATCCTGGGAGGCTTCGGCGGTGAAACGGCAACCGCCGCCGCCGGCGCCCAGGGCGACAGGCATGTCAAGGTCGGCTCTGCCGAGGATGCCGCCTTTATCCTGAAGAATGCCTCCAGCGTGATTATCGTTCCCGGTTACGGCATGGCGGTCGCGCAGGCGCAGCATGCCCTGCGGGAAATGGCGGACCATCTCAAAAGCGAGGGCGTGAAGGTGCGCTATGCCATCCATCCGGTGGCGGGACGCATGCCCGGCCACATGAACGTGCTGCTGGCCGAGGCGAGCGTGCCCTATGAAGATGTGCTGGAGCTGGAAGAGATCAACCGCGACTTCAGCCAGACCGACGTGGCTTTTGTCATCGGCGCCAACGACATCACCAACCCGGCGGCCAAGAAAGACCCCTCCTCGCCCATCTACGGCATGCCGGTTTTCGACGTCGAAAGCGCCGGAACGGTGTTGTTTATCAAGCGCTCCCTCGGCAGCGGCTACGCGGGGATCGACAATGAGCTGTTCTTTTATGACAACACCATGATGCTGCTCGGGGACGCCAAAAAAATGTGCGAAGGCATTATTAAGGCTTTTGAGCATTAATATTATAAATCATGGGGATAAAGAGTAATTTTATAGCGGTTTTTCCTACTGCCTGGAAATATATTTTTAGCTATAATGTGCTAGCATGAACATGATTCCAGAATCTGGGGGACTCCTTCTCGATGCTGCCTGAAAAATTCAAAGAACCGACCGGATTTCAATGGGGTAACTTTACCAATACCCAAGGTGCGAACATCCGCTATGGGTCGTTGCAGCCCGAGGGCGCCCCGAAGGGGACCCTGGTCATCGTCACCGGCCTCCGGGAGCCGGTTGAAAAATACTTCGAAGTCGTCCGCGAAATGGTCGCCAAGGGCTTTGCCGTCTGGGTGATGGACTGGCGCGGGCAGGGCGGGTCTGACCGTTACCTGAAGGACGCCCCCCAGAAGATGCACGGCGCCGGCTATGGGGAACATATCGAAACATTGCACCAGTTCGCCGGCACGATTGTCAAAAAATCGGCGGGACCATTGATTTTGCTGGCCCATTCCATGGGGGCGCATATCGGCCTGCGCTACCTGAAGGAGCATGAAGGCGTTTTTGATTCAGCGGTGCTGACCGCGCCGATGCTGGATGTCTCCACCGGTGTGCTGGCCAAGCCGCTGGCGCGGAAATTGGTCAGTTTCGCCAAGGCGGGCGGCATCCTGGAAAAATACATGCCGGGCGGCGGCGACTGGAAAGAGGGCCGGGACCCGTTTCAGGGCAACGCCAAGACCACTGATCCGGAAAGATATGAAGTGCTGCATGAAATCTTTAAAAGCAAGCCGGAACTGACGATGGGCGACCCGACCTACGGCTGGGTGCACCATGCCTTTGAATCCATCGATATCCTGAACGATGAAGCTTACCTGAAGGCCATCAAGACGCCGATCCTGATGCAGATTTCGGGCGACGAGGCCATTGTTGATAAAACGGCGTCGGAGCGCGCGGCCGCGCTCATCCCCAATTGCACGCGGGTGGATATGCCGACCGCCAAGCATGAAATCTGGATGGAGCGCGACGAGCTGCGCAACCAATGGCTTTCCGCTGCCGGGACTTTTCTGGAGGGACGGCTGAAAGCGCCGCCGCCAGCGCCAAAAAAGCCTAACCAAAATGGGGGCCCTCTCCCGCCGAAATAAGGCTGCGGGGCAGGGCGTTCAGTCATGATATGGAGGTTCGCCCTTGACGGAAAAAGTTGATGAACGGCGGTTGAGCGGCAGGATTTTAATCGCCCTGACCCTGGCTCTGGAGCAAAAAGACGCGGCCATTTCCGATTTGCTGGGACGGGCTCTTGAACTGGCGATGACCCGCGGTTCCGGCGGCAAGGATTTCGTCGAGCGCCGCGAATTCACCGAGGAGATCAAGGGCACCCTGCTGCGGCTCGACGCCCTGCGCAAGACGGCCAAGGGCTGAAGTGTTTTTTTCGTTTATAGGCAAAAACAAAATCGTCACCCCTGCGAAAGCGGGGATGACAATGTATGGGTTTAGCCCGCCGGCGGGGCGGCGGCCTTGACCTGGTTGCGGCCGGCGTTTTTAGCCTCGTACATCGCGGCGTCGGCGCGCTCGATGAAATCGGTGATGCTTTCGCCGATAATATATTGGGCGACCCCGACCGAAAGCGTGAGCCGGCCCAGGTTTTTATTGGTGAGCTTGTTGATGACTTCCTTGTTCTCCAGGGAGCGGCGCAGCGCCTCGGCCAGCTTGATTGAATCAGGGAGCGAGGTTTCCGGCAGGATGATGGCGAATTCCTCGCCGCCGAAGCGCGCTGTCAGGTCGCGCCCCTTCACGCCGTCGGTCAGGGTGCGCGCCACCAGGCGGAGGATCTGGTCGCCGGTCTGGTGGCCGTAGGCGTCGTTGAACTCCTTGAAATGGTCGATGTCCAGCATCAGCAGGCAAAGGTCGCCGCCCAGGATGTTGGTCTCCTCGACCCAGTCGTGGATTTGCTTGTCGAAGGCCTTGCGGTTGGCCAGCCCGGTCAGGTCGTCCATCATCGATTCTTTTTTGACGTTGTCGAGGCTCTTCCTCAGGTCCGCCACCTGGATCAGCGAGCTGGTCAGCTGGACTTCCAGCTTCTGGTTTTTCTGCACCATCTGCTTGGTGTATTCGACGATGCCGGAGATGACCTCGGACAGGCTCTCGAGCGTCTCGGCATTCTCGATCTCATCCTTCACTTCCACCAGCGTGTCCCCGAATTCGGAGGTCGCCAGCTTGACCGAGTTCATCATCGCCGCAATGTCATTGATGGCCTGGTGCAGCTGGTCGCTGATCTTCTTGATGGCGTCATCGACGGCCGTTTCGCTCAGGTAGCGTTTGTAGAACTTGTGGCAGGAAATTTCATCCAGCGGCCCCTGGTGGGCGTCGATGGCGCGCACGATCTCGGGGTCGGCCTGAAAATAACGGAACCACAGCTCATAGACGCGCGGGATCGGCTTGAGGCCCAATTCCTCGATCCTGGCGAGCACCTGGCGGGAAATGTCACCCGTGCGCTGCGACTTGTCGGAACGGGACGTCGTTTTTTTGTCGCTCATGCCGGCGCCTGCTTTCCTTTCGGGAATAAACGAATCCTTTCCATTATACATGGAAGGAAAGCGTTTTGAATGGCTTAAAAGTCAGAGATGCTTGATATCCGGGCGGATATGCTCGGACTGGGCGCGCAGCACCGGCATGACTTCTTCGGGCGTATCGACGATCTGGAACATATTTCTTTGCCAGAACGGGGTAAAGCCGCTCTCCACCATGTGGTCGATCATCCCCATCAGCGGGGCGTAAAAGTTGCGGGTATTCACGAAAACCACCGGCTTGTCGTGCAGGCCCAGGTATTTCCAGGTCAGGATCTCGAACGTCTCGTCCAGCGTGCCGAAGCCGCCGGGGAGAACGACGAAAGCGTCCGACTTCTCCACCATCATGCGCTTGCGGGTGTGCATGCTATCGACGACGAAAAGCTCGGTCACGTCCGTATTGCGGATTTCCTTGTCCTGGATATGCTCAGGGATAATGCCGGTCACTTCCCCGCCGTTGGTGAAAGCGGCGCTGGCCACGATCCCCATCAGCCCGACCCGCCCGCCGCCATAGACCAGCCGCGCTTTTTCCTTCGCCAGTATTTTT
This sequence comes from Alphaproteobacteria bacterium, assembly GCA_021413445.1. Classification (GTDB taxonomy): domain Bacteria; phylum Pseudomonadota; class Alphaproteobacteria; order Micavibrionales; family UBA2020; genus PALSA-926. Next base: position 10,192 of record JAIOQI010000046.1, read on the forward strand.
CCCAGCCGCGCCGCGCCGTCCTTGAAGGCCGGATCCACCTCCGTGCTGGCGCCGCAATAGACACATACAGAATTTATTTTCATCATTTTCAAGCCTTTCAGAACGAAGAGCTATAAGCGACCCGGGCCGCAATGTCCACCCTGCTATCGCTATAACCCGCATTACGGAAAAAAATATTTGCTTGTATCCAGACAGAAGCTGCTCAAAACTACACCCTGCATTGCGAGGAATAACAAAAACCCATGAATGACCTGATCGCCACCATAAAAAAGAGCCTGTTTGTCCCGATCCATCCGGCGGGGTGGCCCTTTATCGGCATCTTCGCCGCAGTGGCCCTCATCCTCTGCCAGATTGGCGACGGCGCGGGCGCGGTCGGGGTCGTCCTCGCGCTGTGGTGCGTTTATTTTTTCCGCTGCCCGGCGCGGATCACGCCGGTGCGCGAGGGGCTGATCGTCAGCCCGGCGGACGGCATGGTGCAGATGATCGTGGAAGCGCCGCTGCCGCCCGAGCTGGATGACTGCAAGGGCCAGAATGGGAACAAGACGGGCGATGCCCTGTGCGACGCTGCGACCGTGACCCGGGTGTCCGTGTTTCTCAACGTCTTCGACGTGCACGTCAACCGGATTCCGGCCGACGGCACGATCAGGAAAGTGGTTTACCGCCCCGGCAAGTTTTTCAACGCCAGCCTCGACAAGGCCAGCGTCGATAACGAACGCTCCACCGTGCTGATGAAGCTGGAGGGACATCCTTCCAGCGTGGCCTTTGTGCAGATCGCGGGGATGATCGCGCGGCGCATCATTTGCAAGCTGACCGCCGGGCAAAGCGTCAAGGCCGGCAATATTTACGGCCTGATTCGCTTCGGCAGCCGGGTCGATATTTTCCTGCCGCCCGGCGTGGCGCCGCTGGTTGCGGTCGGCCAGCGCATGATCGGCGGCGAGACGGTGATCGCCGACTTCAAATCATCGGAAAACACCCGCAGCGGCGAGAACAGGGCATGAAAAGCAAGAAGCTTTCCCTTTACAAGATGATCCCCAACATGATTACGCTGACGGCGATCGCCGCCGGCATGACCTCGGTCAAATTCGCCATCGTCGGCAAATGGGAGGAGGCCGTAATCGCCATCGTGGTCGCCGCCTTCATGGACGCCTTCGACGGCGCGGCGGCGCGGCTGCTCAAGGCGCAAAGCAAGCTCGGCGCCGAGCTGGACAGCCTCTCCGATTTCATCTGCTTCGGCGTCGCCCCGGCGATTGTCGTTTTCCTCTGGTCCACGCACGACGCCGGGCGCTCCGGCTGGATCACATCATTGATTTTCGCGATGGCGGTCGCCCTGCGCCTGGCCCGTTTTAATATCAGCAAGGACGAGGAAAAACCCGACGACCCGCTGGCCAAATATTTCACCGGGGTGCCGTCGCCGGCGGGCGCCGGCCTGGCCGTGCTGCCGATGATCGTCAGTTTCCAGCTGGACCCGGTCGCGGAGGCGGACTTCCTCCATTATGTCAGTCAGCCGCAGATCGTCGGCATCTGGCTGCTGGTGCTGGGCGCGATGATGGTCAGCCACATCCCCACCTTTTCCAGCAAGCAGATCCGCGTGCCGCAAAAAATGTCGGTGCCGGCCTTGGCCCTGTTCGGCATCATGATCGCCGGCCTCATCAACGAGACCTGGCCGACCCTGACGCTGATGGGCGTCGCCTACCTGCTCGCCATGCCGTGGAGCGTGGTGCACTACAATAAAAAGAAGGCCTCCCTCGCCCAGGGCCTCAAAGACCCCGACGACCTCGATCCGGACGACTGAGCGGGCGGACTTTTTTCCAGATATATAAATATTTTTGCCGGGCTTTTTGCGTCTCTTTGCGTTGACGCCGACTCCCCCCCTGTGTAAACTTAACAACGGGTTAGTAAGGGGTTATTCCCGTCGGTCTATGGGAATCTTTGCGGGCGGGTTTGACAGAATTAAAGCAAAAAATGCGGGTTTAGGCGGTGACGATGAATTCACGCTCTCAGCAGGCATTACCATCCTCAGCCACCCATATCCCGGTGATGCTGGGCGAAGTGCTGCATGCCCTGCAGCCGCAGGACGGCGGCATTTACGTCGATGGCACCTTCGGTGCGGGCGGCTATACCCGCGCGATTTTGGAGGCAGCCGATTGCACCGTCTATGCCGTCGATCGCGACCCCGAAGCCTATGCGCGGGCGCAGGCGATGGCCAAGGATTTTCCGCAGCAGCTGATTCCGTTGCAGGGCTGTTTCGGCAGCGTCACGGAATTATTGGCGGGTGTGGACGTCGAACGCATCCACGGCATCGTCCTCGACATTGGCGTTTCCTCGATCCAGCTCTCGACCCCGGCGCGGGGGTTTTCCTTCCAGCATGACGGCCCCCTCGACATGCGCATGAGCAAGGTGGGGCAAAGCGCCGCCGACGTCGTCAATACCGCTGATGAAAAAGACCTCGCCGACATCCTTTTCAACTACGGCGAGGAGCGCGCCTCCCGCCTGATCGCCAAAAAGATCGTGATGGCGCGGAAGATAGCGCCGATCGAAACGACCCTGCAACTGGCGGAGATCGTGCACAGCGTGCTGCCGATGCACGGCGGCCTGAAAACCGACACCGCCACCAAAACCTTCCAGGCGCTGCGCATCTATGTCAACGACGAGCTGGGCGAGCTGGAAAAAGCCCTGCAGGCCGCCGAACATCTGCTGCTGCCCGAAGGCCGGCTGGTGGTGGTCACTTTCCATTCGCTGGAAGACTGGCGGGTGAAGAATTTTCTCAAGGAACGCTCCGGCAGGCTCGGCAATGCCTCGCGCCACTTGCCGGCGGCGCCCAGCGGGCCGGCCGCCACATTCGTTCTCGAGGAAAACAACGGCCTGAAAGCCTCCGACGCGGAACTGGCGGCGAACCCGCGCGCGCGCTCGGCGCGTCTCAGGTACGGCCTCCGCACCACGGCGCCGGAATGGCGGGAGGCGCGTCATGCGTAAATCCACCCTGCTGTGGCTGGGGCTGGCCGCGTTTTGCGGCATCACCCTCTTTCATACCAGCCAGAAGGTGCATGACAGCCGCGAGAAGCTGGCCGCGCTGACCCGCGACATCGGGCGGGAAGAGGAATCCTTAAGCGTCCTGCAGGCGGAGTGGAGCTATCTCAACCAGCCGCGCCGCCTGGAAAAACTGGCCAAGCAATACCTGAAGCTGGCGCCGCTGAAGGGCGCGCAGTTTGTCAAAGCGGAAGACATCGCCCTGCGCCCGGCCGCCGCCGCCGCGCCGGAACCCCATGTTGCTTTAAGTCCGGAACCTGCTGTGGTTGTCAGCAATGAGCCGCCGCTTATCCCGCAAAAAAAGTCTAATGATAAAAGACAAACCGCCAGTAATAGCCGCAAATTCGGCGACGTGATGAAAAGTTTCGGGGCCGGGCAATGACGGCAGACTCTCCCCACAAGAATCAATCCCCGCTTCCCGGCACGCAGTCCCAGATGCACGAGCAGGCCCGCATGCGCCTGGTCCTGCTGGCGATGTTTCTGGTGCTGGGATACCTGGCGGTCAGTTTCCGCCTGATCGACCTGACCATGTTCCGCGGCTCTTCCGCCGCCGCCGTGGCCGGGAAGGAAGATATCACGCCTCTCGGGAAACCCCTGCGCGGCTCCGTCGTGGACCGCAACGGCACGCTGATGGCGGCCTCGCTGAAAATGGCTTCCATCTATGCCGATACGACGATGGTCGAGAAGCCGGAGGAGCTGGCCAAGCGGCTGGCCGCGATTATCCCGGAGCAGGGTTATAACGAGCTGTTGCGCAAGCTGAGCTCCGGCAAGCGCTTTATCTGGATCCAGCGCAACATCACCCCGAAGCAGGAATACGCCATCAATGCGCTCGGCGATCCGGCGCTGGGCTTTCAGGAGGAAGAGCGCCGCATCTATCCCGACGCCAGCCTGACGGCGCATATCATCGGCTATACCGACCTTGACGGCAAAGGCATCGCCGGGGTCGAAAAGACTTTTGACAGCCAGTTGTCGGCGGGGGAACGCCCCGTCCAGCTGACGGTCGATCTCCGCGTGCAGCACATCCTGCACCGCGAGCTGGGCAAGGCGGTGACGAAATTCCATGCCAAGGCCGGCATCGGCATGGTGATGGATGTCGATACCGGCGAAGTCATCGCCATGGTGTCGCTGCCGGATTTCGACCCCAACCATGCCGGCGACGCCACGGACCAGCAGAAATTCAACCGCGCCACCCTCGGCGTGTTCGAGATGGGCTCGACCTTCAAGCTGTTCTCGACCGCTGCCGCGCTGGACAGCGGGCTGGTGCATTTCTCCGACACTTTTGACGCCACCGACCCCATCAAAATCGGGCGTTTCACCATCTCCGACTTCCATGCCAAGCGCCGCGCGCTGACCGTGCCGGAAATCTTCATCTACTCCTCCAACATCGGCACCGCCAAAATGGCCGCCACCCTCGGCAATGAGAAAATGCAGGATTTTTACAGGACCATGGGCTTCATGGAGCAGGCCAGGCTGGAATTGCCGGAAAGGGGAACGCCGCTGTATCCCTCGCCGTGGCGGGATATCAGCACGCTCACCACCTCCTTCGGCCACGGCATCGCCATCAGCCCGCTGCACCTGATACGGGCGGCCTCGGCGCTGGTGAATGGCGGAACCATGCCGCAGGCGACCCTGGTCAGGGCCGACCAGTATCCGGACGGGGCACAGGTGGTCAGCCCGGAAACCTCCCACCGCCTCCGGCAATTGCTGGAGCTGGTGGTTGTGAACGGCACCGGCAATAATGCTTCCGTCGAAGGCTATAACGTCGGCGGCAAGACCGGCACCGCCGAAAAAAATATCCATGGCAGTTACGAG
>JAIOQI010000050.1 GCA_021413445.1 Alphaproteobacteria bacterium
GCCATGTGGCCGCAACGCTTGGATTTCACAGGAGTTTCGGCAATCGCCTGGAGATCGAAAACGACAAGCTGACCGGTGAGGTGATCCCGCCGATTGTCGATAAATACGTCAAGGAACGTCTGGTGACCGAGCAGGCGCAGGCCTTCGGCTGCACGGTGCAGCAGGTGGTGGCGGTCGGCGACGGGGCGAACGACATTCCCATGCTCAAAAAGGCCGGCGCCGGCGTGGGCTATTTCGGCAAGCCCGCCGTCCTGGAGGCCACCCCGCACCAAATCCGCCACACCGACCTGACGGCGATACTATATATGCAGGGCTATCGACAGGAAGAGTTCAAAACATTATAGTTGCAATCACTCTCGCCTATTGGCATAATCAGGCGGAGAATCGACATTCTAAAGATACCCCAGAGCCAGCCGGCCCATATCATATGGAAAAGAAAAATGGCGGAGACAGAGGCGGTAATTGAATACAAGACCGACGCCGGCGCTTTCAAGGTAGTGCTGACCGCGACATCTGCGGATGTTTTTATGCAGGCGGCGCAGCAGCAGGACATCATCATTAAAGAAGGGGAAGCGCTGATCGCGGCTCTCCTGGCTCATGCGAAGGGCGCTATTTCCAGTGTCGAGCGCTTCAAAAACGGCAGGTTCAATGATGGCCTCAACGGCGAACCGGCGATTCAGAAATTCGACAGCATGCTCAAGCTCACCTATATACGGCGCTATACGGACGGCAAGCTGAATGACGGCCTCAACGGCGAACCGGCGATTCAGGATTTCAGCGATGGCAGGATGACCATCGCCGTGAGCTACAAGGACGGCCTGATGCTCAAGTCTCTTTCGGCAGAGGAAAAGGCGAAATGCCAGGAAACTGTCGATAAAAACAAGACGAAGGCGTTCCTGGACAAGCTTAAAATCAAAAATCCCGGCCAGTAATTTTATTTTATATTCATATCGACGAAATAATATTTTCGTTATTTGTCAGTATGTTGACAGCGTATTCTCTGTTGTGTTTTTAAATTTCATTGACATAACCATAGAGAATCGGTACAAGGGTATCACCAAAAACAGTTAACCAATGAACAAGCAGCGGAGAAAAAAATGACCCAGGTACAAGTAGTATGTGAATATCACAATGGCAAAGACGATATGCGCGTGGTCATGACCGCGAAATCGAGACATGTTTTTGCCGAAGCCGCACGCCTGACGGACATCACCAGCAAAAGCGGGGAAGAACTGATTACGGCCCTTTTGCTTTTTGCCAAAGGCCGTATCTCCAAGGTCGAGCGCTATAAAAACAACATTGAAGGCCGCCAGATCAACCACCGCCACGACGGCGTGAATGGCGAACCGGCGATCCAGTTCATCGGCGAAGACGGCAAGGTCGTCCGCGAGATGCGTTATAACGAAGGCCTACTCAACGACGGCGTGAATGGCGAACCGGCCGTGCTGGAGTTTGATGAACATGGCAAGGCCCTCACCGCCGTGCATTACAAGGATGGCATGAAGATCAATCCTCCGTCGAAAGAGGAAAAGGCGCAGCAGGACAGGGCAAAAGACGAGTTCATCAGCCGCGCTTTCAGCAACAAGCTCAACGTCAGGAAGATGTAACCGTCCTCCGCTCTTTAGATTAAAAAAACCCCCTCACTTCATTGTGCGGGGGTTTTTCTTATGCGGGGATTGTAGGAATGCCTACAGCGCTTTCACAATCTCGCCCACCAGCTTTGCGGCGACGTCCTGCTTGGTCATTTTCGGCCAGGCGGCTTCGCTGATTTTTCCGCCCTTGCCCTGTTGCAGCAGGTGGACGGTGTTGAAGTCGCCGCCGAAGGTCCCTGTTCCGCTGCCGACGTCATTGGCAAGAATCCAGTCACATTTTTTGGCGAGCAGCTTTTTGCGGGCGTGGTCCCTGACATTGGCCGTCTCCGCCGCGAAGCCGATCACCAGCTGCGGGCGTTTTTTGCCAAGCCCGGCGACGGTTTTGAGAATATCTTCATTCTCGACCAGGGTGATCTGCGGCTTCGCCATGCCTTTCTTGATTTTGTCGGCGGCGACGGTTTCCGGCCGCCAGTCGGCCACGGCGGCGGCGCAGACGACGATATCGGCGGGCAGGGCGCTCAGGGTCGCCTCCAGCATTTCATTTGCCGACATGACCCGCCTGAGGCGCACACCCGCCGGCGGCGTTTCAGGAGTGGGGCCGCTGACCAGGGTGGTCTCCGCCCCGGCCATCGCCAGCGCTTTGGCAATCGCATAGCCCTGTTTTCCGGAAGAAAAATTGCCGATGAAGCGCACCGGGTCAAGAGCCTCGTAGGTGGGGCCGCTGGTGACGACGGCGCGTTTGCCTTTCAGCGCCTGCTGCAACTGGAACCTGTTTTCGAGATAATGGAGGATGTCGGCAACCTCGACCATGCGTCCGGCGCCGGTTTCGCCGCAGGCCATGTCGCCCTCGGCAGGGTTGAGAATGTCGATGCCGCGCTGTTGCAAAATGGTCACATTGTCCTGCGTCGCCGGGTTGAGCCACATCATCGGGTTCATCGCCGGGGCGACGATGACCGGCTTGTCGGTCGCCATCAGGACGGTGGAGGCGAGGTCGTCGCAGAGGCCGTGGGCGAGCTTGGCCAGGCTATGGGCGCTGGCAGGGGCGACGAGGATGAGGTCAGCCTCCCTTGAGAGGCGGATATGCCCCATCTCCGTCTCGTCCTTGAGCGACCACAGGTCGGTATAGACTTGCTGCTGCGACAGGCTGGTCATCAGCAGGGGGGTGATGAACTCCTGCGCCGACTGCGTCATCACGCATTTGACCGCCGCCCCCCTTTCCCGCAGGCGCCGGACCAGATCCGCGCATTTATAGGCCGCGATGCTGCCGGTGATAATCAGGAGGATCGATTTATTCTTCAGGTGCGTTGTCATCTGCCTGTCCTTTCAAAATCTCTTTCGCCAAAATCTCTTTTGCCTCATCACTGCCGCTGGCTGCCGCCTTTTGCAGGTATTTCATAGCTTTTATTTTGTCCACCGCCACGCCGAGGCCCTGCAGATGCATCCGGCCGAGCCGGGCGAGGGCGTGTGGGTCGTCCTTGGCGGCGGCGCGTTCATAGAAACGCAGCGCCGCTGCGTAATCTCTGGAGATATTGTCGCCGCCTTCAAACAGAATGTCACCGGCTTTATCGATCCAGAAGGGGGCCGCAGTCGGCTTGGCGGCGATCCTGAGAGTCCAGGCAAGGGATTGCACAGGGTCTCTGGCGACCCCGTTTCCGGCCGCGTACATCTCGCTTAAGCTCATTTGCGCGGGCAGCAGGTCAAGTTCCGCCGCTTTTGTCAGCCATGACAGCGCCTGTTCCGGTTTTTCATCTTTGATGATGCGGGAGAGGTCGTACATGGCCACCCGGTGCCCCCCTTCCGCTGCTTTCGTCAGCCAGAAGACGGCCTTATCGGGATCGGGCGGGTTCTTGTAATTATGGTAGAAATTGCCGAGACGGAACTGCGCATCTCCGGCGTTTTGTTCAGCTGCTTTGAGGAACCACTTCTCTGCTTCAATAGAGTCGGGTTTGAGGCCGGCGAAATGAGCCTCCGCATAAAGAAAACCCAGCCGCAGCTGCGCTAAACCGTGCCCCTGCCGGGCCGCCGCCAGATACCAGCGCTTTGCCCGCGGATAATCGGGGACGCCGCCGCCGCCTGTAAAATATTTCTCGCCCAGTTGATATTGCGCGGGGGCATAGCCGTGTTTTGCGGCTGTGAGATACCATTTTTTCGCGGTTTTTCCATCGGCCACGACGCCGCATTGACCTTTGTCATAGGCGCGGGCCAGATCATACTCATCCAGGGGAGATGTTTCTTTTGCCTTCGCTATGTCCGGACAGGAGACCTGTCGGGCGGGGTGAATCCCTTCTTCCGCCCCCGCGGTCATGGAAAAAACGGCCAGGGCGGCGAGGAGGAAGGCCGGGGGGAGGGGGGTGATTCGGTTTCTCGGGGAAAAATTTTGCCCGGTTTTTTGAAAGGATTTTTTTCGCTGCCCCTGAAAAAAAATATTTTTCCGGATGGAAAAAATAAACTTCGCCGCGGCGGGCGCCGGGCCGCGCATTTCAGTTTTTGGCAGGGGCATGTTTCCGGTTGGCGGCGGCATTATTTCCTCAAAAAATCCCTGGGACAATTTTATGGGCATGGCGCTGAAAGTAAAGTAAATACAGGCATTTTTCGACGTCAGGCCCCGGCAGCGAAAAAAAAGAAGGGCGCCTGTAAGGGCGCCCTTCAATTTATAAAAATAAGCTAACTAAAGCCTATTTCTTTTTCTTTTTAGCAGCTGTCTTTTTCTTCGGAGCAGCTTTTTTGGTCGCTTTCTTTTTTGCAGCCATGATTTTTTACTTCCCTATTTCAGAGGTTAAACAAATCAGGGAAGGAACGATTGCTCATCACGCTTCCCCAACCATAAGTAAATCATAGAACGGGAATACCGCACTTGTCAAAACTTAATTAACAAAAAAAGCCCCGGGGAAAACCCGGGGCCCTTTTCGACGTTTTATATTTTGCTTCGCAAAGGCTTCAGCAAAAATTTATACGCAGATTATTTTGCAGCAGGAGCGTCTGCTTTGGGAGCTTCTGCCGGAGCGGCTGCTTTTTCATCAGCGGCTTTTTTATCAGCTGCTGCTTTTTCATCAGCGGCCTTGATTTCATCGTCATTGTGGCCTTTGTCGTTCATGCACTTCTTGAAAGCGGCTTTCTGCGCTTCTTCGGAGGGAGCGGCGGCGGCGCTGTCGGTCGGTGCGGAAGTCATCGTTTTGCACATGTCAAGGTCCGCGGCATAGGCATCAGCAGCGGAAACCGGGGCAGTAGCCGGCGCCATAGCAGCAGCGGGAGCCGTTGCATCTTTCGGTTCTGCTTGTGCGAGATAGGATACGCTGATAAACGCAATTGCACCCAGAATGGCTGCAAGGGTGAGGTATTTCTTCATGGTGTTCTCCAGTGTTTTTGAGGGTTGTTGTTGATGCGGTTGTCAGGGAGTGATAACCACCCGATATTATTGGGCGCAGCGGAAGTTTTTGTCCAGATGCCTTGAAAAAAAAATGAAATTCAGGCTGCCATGCGTTTATTCCATAAGTAAGAAATGCTGCCGATGGCGATGTTGGTGAAAGCCAGCGCCATCAGGATCCCGGCAAAGCCGTAGTATTTTTCGGCGAGCCAGGCGAGCGGAATGTAAAGCACAAAGGCGCGCAGCAGCACAAGGATGGTGGCGGGCA
>JAIOQI010000081.1 GCA_021413445.1 Alphaproteobacteria bacterium
GTGGTTGGTCGGCTCGTCGAGCAGCAGGATGTCCGGCTCCTCCACCAGCGCCCGCGCCAGGCACGCCCGCCGCAGCTGACCGCCCGAGAGCATATCCATTTTATCGTCGGGATGCAGCTCCAGCGGCTGGATAATCATTTCAACCTTGTATTTGTGGAGTTCCTCTTCGCCCTCGGCCTTGATCTGCTCGAACACGAAGTCATAGACCGTCTGGCCGGGAGTGGGCGTGACCTCCTGTTTGAGATAGCCGACCTTGATGCCCTGCAACTGCCAGCGCTCGCCGCTGTCGAGGTCCTTGTCGCCGGTGATGATGTTCATCAGCGTGGATTTGCCGGTGCCGTTCTTGCCCACCAGGCAGATTTTGTCGCCCTCATGGATATGAAAGGTCATGTTTTCGAAAATGGTCTTTTCTCCGAAGGCGATCGAGCCTTCCAAGACGCTGAGGATGAGGGAGGATGCCATGATTACGGCCTGAGGAGCGGCGATTTGCCGTTCAGCGGGCGGCGGTCGATCACGCTGGCATCAGCCGTGCCGCCGAGCTCCGTCAGTTTTGCATGGGCCTGATGCACGAATTGCGTGTCAGAGATGTCGTCGAAGAACAGGATATTCTGCGCCAGATGGCCGCCGCGCAGGTCTTTGGTGATGGCCGTCACGCGGCGGGATTCAAAATTGAAAATCTCCGTCAGGCGGAGGCCCTGCTCGGGCAGGTCGCGGGTATAAACGACTTCCGAGGGCGAAGTCAGCGACCATTTCCCGGCGATCTTTTGTTCTTTCGTTTTCTTTGTCAGCGCGCCAGCGCCAGAACTCAGAAGCTCTATAATTTTCCCGGACTTGCATTTATCATACGGAACGACGCCGCTCTCAGTTTTCAATTGTGAGTTTGCACCCAGTTGTAAAAGAATCTCTGCTGCCTGATATGAATTACTCTCACAGGCATGATGCAGCGCCGCCCATAGGCCGCTGACACCCTCCTGCCGATTGACATCAACCTCTTTTTCTTCCACCAGAAATTCGATCACCTGCGGCTGGTTATAAAAGGCCGCTGCATTCAGGGCGAAACCGCCATAGCCGTCGCCAAATTTAAGATTAGCCTTCTCAAGATACTCCGGATGATCCCTCAGGATGATCCTGAGGGAATCCACATCCCCGCCTTTGATGGCTTGTAAGAAATTTTCAACCGACATGCGATTCTGCCTAAAATGGAACGAGTGAAACTAAGCACGCGATTGTACGATTATTTCGTCAAATGTCAATGGTTTATGAAAAAATATGGGCGATCCACCAATTTGTCACCCCGCACTTGTTGCGGGGTCCAGAAGCGCGTCCGCGCGTCTTGTGAGTCATATGACGGCTGGACAGCCTTTTGGATGCCGGAACAAGTCCGGCATGACGGGCATAAAAATGTTATAAATTAAAGGGTTGGATTTTGAAGCGTAGGTCTTGCCTGAACGGGATTCGGGAACAAAGTAGCTCCGCTGGCACGTCTCTCGATAGCAGCCATAACCTTTGCAGCTTCTCTCGTTTGGCTGAAACCTTTGATCTTCTTGAGCATGGAACACTCCCCGGTTGGTTACTTCTTGCGTTCTTGTTCTATGTACAAATCTATAGCTTCATTATGTCCCATCTTTCTTATTTCGTCAAGAAATTTGTATTCTGTAAAAGTTACCTGATCGTTAAGTTCTGTGGCTACGGCACACATGTACCACACCTTATCCTCATGCTTGGCCATACTGACCTCCACATGCTCCGACAAAGGCGCATGCAGCCTGGGATGCTTGATTCCCGCGGCTTCCTGCTGGGCTTCACGCAGCACCCCCGCCAGCATCAGGACAAAACAGCTGGGCGAAACGGGCTTGTTTTTATTAAAGCCGATGTAAACGAGATTTTTTTCCGGCAGATAGGCTTCCGGCTGCGGCGTCGGCATAATCTTGATGGTGATGCCTTTCTTCTCGACAAAGTTGACCAGCTGCTGGCCGTGCGGGCTGTGCTCGAGAATTTCGAGCGCTTTTTTTATCATCACCACATGCGAGGGCAATATCTGGCCCGGCTTGAAAAAATCGTTGAGATTACTCTGTCCCATTGCACCACCTATCCTTCAAGCCAAGCTTCACTATAAGGACTCTCAGGCAAATAAACTCCTGACAGCACCGGGATCTGGTCCTGAAACGTTATCTTCCCGGCGGGCGTCACGACGACGGTGGAGGTAATCAGTTCCCCGCCGTAGTAAAGCGTACCCCTCACCCTGAAGTTCTGCGTGGAATCCGTCACCACCGTGACCGGCTTGACATTGGCTGTCACGCCTTGCTGCTGCGCCGGATTCAGCGCGCTCATGAAAGGCACCCGCGCCGGATCTTTAATCAGGAAGACGTCGCCCTCGCTGCCCTGGACATTGCCGAAGAAAAACTCCAGATACTGGAGGACATTCTTTTCCGTCAGCTGGATGGGGCTTTTTTCATTCACGGTGTAAACAGGGTTCGCCGTGCCATCAAGGCAGATGTAATCCGTGCCGTCGCTGAAATACGTCAGGCTGAAGGTCGGCATCGTGGCATAGTTCACCAGACGGAACAGCCAGTAATTCGTGTAAAACGGCAGGTGGCAGGAGGAGACTTCGGTGACGTCCTTGGAAAAAACCACGGCATCCCTGCGGGTGCTGAGCTGTTCCAGCACCTTATGCGCCTGTTCGCGGCCCAGCCTTGTCCATTGTAATTGCGGCATAATATCCCTCTTGCGACCCCGACTACTATAGCACAATAAGCAGCATAGACCTTTGTTTTTTATTTGCCATAAAAAATTAAAAGTGGTACGATAGACTTGTAGCGATTGGAGGTAATCATGCGCTTTCTTAAAAAAGGGATTATAAGCCTCTCGTTATTGTTCACCACGCTCGCGACGCCCCTCAACGTCTCGGCCCGGGCCGCCAGCGCCGGGCACCACGGTGGCCACAGCGGTCATACCGAAACAGTTGCGGAGAATCTCATGCGTGAAGCGCACGAGGCCGAGATCCGGTCCAAGCTGGTTCAAATCATAACCGACCCCGCCAAAGGGCCGAAAGATCTCGTGAGCGCATTAGACAAGAGATACGATTTTTTTGACCCCGAAGACGCCGAGTATCTCAACGAAACCCGCAAGGAAGTCCTGGGCGACAGTTCCAAAGTCCCCTCTTCCGAACAAGCGAAAATGATCCTTGAAGTCATGCACAAGAAAAGCCAGGACCCCCAGAACAAGGTCAGCAACACAATTTTCCTCACGATATTCGGAGCGGTTGGGGGCGCCATAATCCTCGCCGATAATCCCGACAAGCCAGACGACCGCAAAAAGAAACGCGGACCCAAGCCCTGCTGACTCAGGAAACGTGCTTCAGGGCTTCCCGCACTACATTTGCATTCGCGGCAGGCTTATAGGCCTCTTCGCTCAGGATCTGCCTCCAGCGCCGCGCGCCGGGCAATCCCTGGTATAATCCCAGAATATGGCGGGTGATGTCCTTAAGGTCGGCATCGTTCTGTAAAGATCTGTCGATATAGGGCATCATGGCCTCGATGACCTCATGACGGCTGCGCACGTTCTTATTCCCGAATATTTCCCGCTCAACATCCGCCAGGAAATAAGGGTTTTGATAAGCCTCGCGGCCGATCATCACGCCATCGACGTGCTCCATGGATTTTTGAATGTCTTCAATGGATTTAATGCCGCCGTTCAAGACGATTGTTAACTGCGGGAAGTCCTGCTTCAGCCGATAGGCAACATCCCATTTCAGCGGCGGAACGCTGCGATTTTCCGCAGGGCTGATCCCATTCAGCAGCGCCTTGCGGGCATGAATGATAAAAGTATCACAGCCCTTTTCGGCAATCGGCCCGATGAAATCGGTCAGGAACTGGTAGCTATCCCGGTCGTCAATGCCGATGCGGGTTTTGACGGTCACCGGAATGGAAACCTCCTGCTTCATCGCGTCGATACATTCGGCGACCAGCTGCGGCTCCGCCATCAGGCAGGCGCCGAATTTTCCATTCTGCACACGCTCGCTGGGGCAGCCGCAATTGAGGTTCACCTCGTCATAACCATATTGCTCGGCCAGTTTGGTGCAATGAGCAAGGTCACGCGGATCGGAGCCGCCCAGCTGCAGAGCAATGGGATGTTCTTCGGGGCTGTATTCCAGCACCTCCAGCTTCTTGCCGAAGACAATCGCCCCGGTCGTAATCATCACGGTATAAAGCAGCGCATGCGGCGAAATCAGCCGCAAAAAGTAGCGGTCATGGCGGTCCGTCCAGCCCATCATCGGGGCAACGGAAATGCGCCGGTCCGGTTTGTTTTGTTGAACTTTCATGCGGCCTTAATACAGTATTATGAATAAAAAGTCGAGATAAAAAATTAAGTGGAAGGGGGGCTCTTTTCCGCCTATTCTTTCCGGACGATGAAAAATAAGCTTGTCACTGCAATCATGGTGTTTTTCTTCTGCATGGCCGCACAGGCCCATGCAGAAGATTCTCCCGCACCCATCACAGAGGAAGCCACCCCGCAACTGCCCGTCCCGCGCTTTGTGACGCTGGATGCCGATGAAGTGAATGTCAGGACAGGGCCCGGCGTCCGCTACCCGATCAAGTTCGTCTTTAACAAAGAATATCTTCCGGTTGAAATCGTTAAAGAGTTTGATGTTTGGCGCCAAATCCGCAGCAGGGATGGGGATGAAGGCTGGGTGCATAAAAGCCTGTTGTCCGGCAAACGGACTGTGATTATAACTGGGCATATCCAGACTTTATTCAAGAACCCTGACGAAGGAACAAAACCGGTTGTAAAACTGGAACCCGGCGTAATCGCCAACCTTGACCACTGCGACAATGGGTGGTGTTATCTCAAGGTTGCGAGTTATGGAGGCTGGATAAAAAGAGAAAATCTCTGGGGGATCTATCCCGATGAGAAATTCGTAAAATAGCTAGGAGTGTAAAACTTTGTCATCCCCTGATTCCCAGGAACGCATGAAGGAAGAAGCGAAGAATATCCGCCTGCGGATTGAAACGCTGGTCAAGGACAAGGATGCCAAAGCATGCATGGTAAAAACGCTGTGCATTTACGGCGGCATGATTACAGAAACGCTGATGGAATACGAAGAGCCGGATATCGTGATGGAACAGACCTTCCACCGTATCGCCGACCTGCTGCAGGCCGAACCCGCCGAGGGTCCTGTTGACCCCCAGCTGATGCCGATTGCCTATACCCTCGACCATGACACGGAACTGGGGCGCGCCCTGTCGCGCAGCGGCGCCAAAAAACTGCCCCACGGGCTCGACGATATGCACGAGATCGCGATTGCCATGGTCATCAGCGATCTCCCGACTTGGGAAAAAGACGGCTACAGCCGCGACCAGATGCTGCGGCTGCTGGTGGAATCGGTCATCGCCTCCCTCACCTTTGAAATGGCGACGCAGGACTTCTGCGACCTGCTGATCGAGGATTTCATAAACAAAGGCCACTCAACGCCGGAAGCGCTGCTGACTCTCGGCGCGGTGGCGGGCAATTACTTCAACATCGCGCAAACGCAGATGAAACTCCCGCCCGACGCAGAAAAAAACCTGATGAATGTGATGGTGCGGGAATCCCTGCGCCATGGCACGCCCGGCAGCAAGGACTGGAAAAGCCTGGCGGCATCAAACGATTCCGAGGACAAAAACATTGCGGCATTCATCAACGAGATCAAGCCCTCGATAGAGGAATTCTTCGTCCTGATCGGGCTGGACGACCCCCTGGGACGCGCCGTATCCGTGGCCAAAGCCGTCGGGCGCATGGTCGCCGTCATATCTGTTGAAGATGTTGGACAGATTCATCCAAGTATTGCAAAATCACTGGCAAAAACCGGGATGATTCTAGGTGTTAACCACAAGGAGCAAGTCGTCACGACTTAGGCAATAAATGACCCATCAACCAAAATCCAGCTACTCTTACGAAGACATCATCGCCTGCGGCAAAGGCGAACTGTTCGGCGCCGGCAATGCCAAGCTGCCGCTGCCGCCGATGCTGATGCTTGACCGCATCACCAGTATTTCGGCGACAGGCGGCACTCACGGCAAAGGCGAGATCGTCGCCGAGCTCGACATCAAGCCGGACCTGTGGTTCTTCGGCTGCCATTTCCAGGGCGACCCGGTAATGCCGGGATGCCTGGGACTCGATGCCCTGTGGCAATTGCTGGGCTTTTTCATGATCTGGACCGGCGCCAAGGGCTCCGGCCGCGCGCTCGGCGTGGGCGAGGTCAAGTTCACCGGGCAGGTGCTGCCGACGGCGAAAAAAGTCACTTACCGCATCAACGTCAAGCGCTTCATCAACCGCAAGCTGATCCTGGCCATCGGCGACGGCGTCGTCGAAGTGGACGGCAGGCCTATTTATGAAGCGAACGACCTGCGGGTCGGCCTCTTTGAAAACACGAGTTCCATGTAATTATATTAAAAGGTGAAACCATGACACGACGCGTCGTCGTAACCGGCATCGGCATTATCTCCTGCATCGGCAACGATCAGGATGAAGTGACACAATCGTTGAAAGACGGCAAGTCGGGCATCGTCTTCGCCCCGAAATACGCGGAGATGGGCTTCAGGAGCCACGTCCACGGCCAGCCCAACGTCAACCTCGAGGAAAAGATCGACCGCAAGCTGCTGCGCTTCATGGGCGACGGCGCGGCCTATAACTACCTGTCGATGGAGCAGGCGATCAGGGATTCCGGCCTTGAGGAAAAAGACGTCTCGAACGAGCGCACCGGCCTCATCATGGGCTCCGGCGGCCCCTCGACCAAGAACCTGCTGACGGCTTTCGACGTGGCGCGCCAGGGATCGCCCAAGCGCATCGGGCCTTATATGGTGCCGCGCTGCATGTCATCGACCAATTCCGCGACGCTCGCCACCCCTTTCAAGATCAAGGGCGTCAACTATTCCATCACCTCCGCCTGCGCCACCTCGGCGCATTGCATCGGCAACGCGGCCGAGCTTATCCAGTGGGGCAAGCAGGACGTGATGTTCGCCGGCGGCGGCGAGGAACTCGACTGGACGCTGACCGTGCTGTTCGACGCCATGGGCGCGCTCTCCTCCAAATACAACCATGAGCCGGCCAGGGCCTCCCGCGCCTACGACTCCAACCGCGACGGCTTCGTCATTGCCGGCGGCGGCGGCGTGATCGTGCTGGAAGAGCTGGAACACGCCAAGGCGCGCGGCGCGAAAATCTACGCCGAGCTGACCGGCTACGGCGCGACCTCGGACGGCTACGACATGGTGGCCCCTTCCGGCGAGGGCGCGGTGCGCTGCATGAAGCAGGCCATCGCCACCGTCAAGGGGCCCATCGACTATATCAACACCCACGGCACCTCGACGCCGGTGGGCGATGCTGCGGAGCTGAAGGCGATCAGGGAAACCTTCGGCGGCAAAATGCCCTATTTCAGTTCGACAAAATCTTTAACCGGGCACTCGCTCGGCGCGACCGGCGTGCAGGAGGCCATCTACAGCCTGCTGATGATGAAGCACAAGTTCATCGCGGCCTCGGCCAATATCGAAACGCTGGATCCCGATGCGGAGGGAATGCCGATTGTGCAAAAACGCATCGATGACATCAAACTAACCAACGTCATTTCCAACAGTTTCGGCTTCGGCGGCACTAATTGCACGCTGGCGTTTTCACATCATGAGGGGAAATAACAATGTCTGCTAAATTAATGCAAGGCAAACGCGGTGTTGTCATGGGGGTGGCGAATGACCACTCCATCGCCTGGGGCGTCGCCAAGACGTTGCACGAGCACGGCGCTGAAATGGCTTTCACCTACCAGGACGAACCGTTCGGCAAGCGCGTCCGCCCGCTGGCGGAAAGCATCGGCGCGAAGATCGTCATCCAGTGCGACGCCTCCAAGGAAGAAGACCTCGACCGCCTCTTCGCGACGCTCAAGCAGGAATGGGGCAGCATGGACTTCGTCGTCCACTCCATCGCCTACGCCGACAAGAACGAGCTGAAGGGCGACTACTTCGACACTTCGCTCGCCAACTTCCTCAACGCCATGCACATCTCCTGCTTCTCCTTCACCGCGGTCGCCAAGCGCGCCAAGGACCTGATGACCAAGGGCGGCAGCATGATTACTTTCTCCTACCTCGGCGCGGAGCGCGTGATGCCGAACTACAACGTCATGGGCGTGGCCAAGGCCGCGCTGGAGGCTTCGGTGCGCTACCTGGCGGTCGATCTCGGCCCGAAAAACATCCGCGTCAACTCGATCTCGGCGGGGCCGATGCGCACGCTGGCCGGCGCCGCGATTGGCGGCGGGCGCCACCTCTTCAAGTTCATCACCAAGGCCTCGCCGCTGGGCCGGCCTTTGACTTTGGAGGAACTCGGCAATACGGCGCTGTATTTCCTCAGCGACCTGTCAACGGCGGTCACCGGCGAAAACCACTATGTCGATTGCGGCTTCAACATCACCGGCATGCCGCGCCAGGAGACTTTCGACGAAATCGCCGCCAGCAACGGGAACTGAGACGGCAGCCATACACTGTCATCCCTGCGAAAGCAGGGACCCAGTTGGCGTTTTACGTTGTAGCAAATGCGTGGCAGGTATAAAGACCCGACTAGGCCCCTGCTTTCGCAGGGGTGACGGTTTGAGCTTACGGCTTCGTCTCAGCCAATATCCACTGCATAAAACCGTCGCTGACATTGGTCAGCGGCAGGGAGACGATGCAGGGCGTGGCAAAGCTGGCAGCTCCCTCACCCGCTCCTCCACGGCCTGAAAAAGCTCGGCGCGGGTCTTGAAAATGAGGATGACCTCGTTCCCCTGCTCCAGCTTCCCTTCCCAGTGGTAAATCGATTTCATGCCCGGCACGATATTGGCGCAGGCCGCCAGCCGGTCCGCCACCACCGCTTCCGCGATTTTCTGCGCCTCGGATTCAGAAGGGACGGTGATGTAGATGAAGATGGCTGCGCTCATACTAGGTTAGCGTTGTAGAATGTCCCTAACCTTATGCTGGCTGAGAACCTTGATAGGCGTTGGCAGGTCTCCACGGTCTGCTTTGGTCTCCATATGCCTTGCCCATTCATCGGCATCAGATTTCTGATGAAAAGAACGGCAGGTCGTAGGAAACCCCTTACGCCGTATTTGGACGAACCACTTATCGCCTCGCTTAACGAATGTAGCCATGACAAAGCACCCGTTGCATCACTGTTGCATCAGGTTGTCTTCGTCGTCGCTTTGTTGATTGTGGCTTTCCCTCGTAACCCTTTGAGATTACTAACGGGAAAAATGGTCGGACTGAGAGGATTTGAACCTCCGACCCCTTGCACCCCATGCAAGTGCGCTACCAGGCTGCGCTACAGTCCGACATATCGGGAATGGCCGGAATATAGCAATACCCGCGCCAAGATGCAAATAGATAGTTTATAGGGCGGGCGATGCCCGCAAGTCGTGGATCCCCGACGATAATGCGTTGCTGCGCAACGCCTCGGGGATGACGGGGATGGGAAATCAGCCGATCAGCTGGCGCAGGGATTTCAGCTCATTCAGCATCGCCTGCAGCTCGCCCTTGTTTTTGGCGACGACGGCGGCCAGTGATGCGGTTTCTTCCGGCTGCTCCTCGGCAACGAGGTCGCCGACGCGGGCCGAGAGGTTGCCGCGCGTGCTTTGCAGGAGTTTCTGCACACCCTTGATGGTGTAGCCTTCCTGATACAGCAGGTGATGGATATTCTTCAGCAATTCAATATCTTCCGGACGGTAATAGCGGCGTCCGCCGCCTCTTTTGAGGGGCTTGATCTGGCTGAACTTGCTTTCCCAAAAGCGCAGCACGTGCTGTTCAACTTTCAGCTCGTCCGCCACTTCGCTGATGGTGCGGAAGGCGGAGGCGGATTTCGCCGGCGCCTGCTTCTTCGCGGTCTTCTTGACCGTGTCCTTCAGGGTGCGGCGGTTGGGGATATTCTGAATGGTCTGTTTTTGCTGGGTCTGGTCTTGCGGGGTGGTAACTGGCTTCACAATCTGGGAGGGGGTGGAGGACATGAAGGAGATTCCTTAAAAACTTGTCGATCGGCGTTTCTGTTATTCGGCTGGGTTGATGCGTTCCTTGAGGACGTTGCTGGCGCGGAAGGTCAGCACCCGGCGCGGAAGGATAGGAACTTCTTCCCCGGTCTTCGGATTGCGCCCGACGCGCTGGCGCTTGCTGCGCACTTCAAAGGTGCCGAAGGAGGAAATCTTGACCAGCTCCCCGCGTTCCAGCGCCTTGCAGATTTCTTCAAGAACAGTCTCGACCAGATCGGCAGATTCGTTGCGGGAAAGGCCGACTTGTTCGTAAACGGCCTGGCTTAGATCTGCGCGGGTAATTGTTTGGCTACTCATTTTGCACCTCAAATAATCAGTGACCATTCACAGTACCGATTCACAATAAATCAGTCAATACAAAGCGTTGAGTAATAAAGTTACAGCGCTGGAGGGTCGAAAAATGGCGCATAATAAGGGATTTCAGGGGTTACCAGCGGACAAGCGACGCGGCCCAGGTGAAGCCGCCGCCCATCGCTTCCATCAGAATCAGGTCCCCGCGCCGGATTCGGCCATCTTCGACAGCCGCGGCCAGGGCCATGGGAATCGAGGCCGCCGAGGTGTTGCCGTGCTGCGCCACCGTAATAACGGCGCGTTCCGGGGGCAAGTGCAGCTTTTCGAGCATCGAATCGATAATCCTTTTGTTCGCCTGATGCGGCACAAGCCATTGAATATCCGAAGCCTGCAGGTTGTTCGCCTGCAGCGCCTCCGCCACCACTTCGCCCATGCGGGTCACGGCATGGCGGAAGACTTCCTTGCCGTTCATCCGGACATGGCCGGTCGTCTGGGTGGTGCCGGGTCCGCCATCGACATACAGCAGGCCGCGATGGGCGCCTTCCGAATGGAGGTGGGTGGAAAGGATACCGCTATCTTTATTTGTCCCCTGCGCCGTATCGTCGGCCTCCAGGATCACCGCCCCCGCCCCGTCGCCGAACAGCACGCAGGTGCCGCGGTCCGTCCAGTCGATGATATTGCTGAAGCGCTCCGCGCCGATCACCAGGGCGCGCTTGATCTGGCCAGATTTAATGAAGTTATCCGCCGTCGCTAAAGCATAGATAAAGCCCGAACACACCGCCTGAATATCGAAGGCGAAGCCATGATCCTTCATGCCGATGTTGTCCTGCACCGTCACGGCGGTCGCCGGAAAGGTCTGGTCCGGGGTTGCCGTCGCCAGGATAATCGCGTCGATATCCAGACCGGTTAGGCCGGCTTTCTCCAGCGCCCTCTGAGCGGCGCGGGTGGCCATGTCCGAGGTCGCCTCGCCCTTGGCGGCAATGTGCCGGGACTTGATGCCGGTGCGCTGCTCGATCCACTCATTGCTGGTTTCGACGATTTTGGCCAGGTCATCATTGCTCATGACGTTTTCAGGCAGGTAAGCGCCGCAGCTGATGATGCGGGAGCGCCTCATAGCGCGGCTTCTTCCGCCATGACTTCAGGGGCAGCCACAGCGCCCATGCCAATTTTTTCAAGCTCTTGCTCAACCTTTTCATTAAACCGGATCAGCGCCATATCGGCAGCGACGCCGATCGCGTGGGCAAAGCCGACAGCATCCGTGCCGCCATGGCTCTTGATGCAGAGTCCCTTGAGACCCACCAGGCTGGCGCCGTTGTAGGAGCGCGGGTCAAGGCGTTTTTTCAATGCCAGAACAGCCGGCAAGGCCACGAGAAGCCCCGGCAGGCACAGTAACGCGCCCAACTTCATGAGCCAGGAGGATTGAAAGGACTGCTTAACGAGGCTGGCCAGCATTTTGGCCGTGCCTTCCATCGTTTTCAGGGAGACGTTGCCGGTGAAACCGTCCGTCACAACCACATCGACGGTTCCGGCGCCAATATCATCGCCTTCGATAAAACCGATATATTTCCCCGGCAGGTGCGCCGCAGCGGAAAACAGCTCGGAGGCCGCCTTGACGACTTCATGCCCCTTGACCGATTCAGAGCCGATATTGAGGATGCCGATGCGCGGCTCGGCGATCTTTAAAATTTCACGGGAGAAAACGCCCACAAGCACCCCGAATTCCAGCAGGTTTTTCGGGTCGCATTCCACATTGGCGCCAAGATCCAGCATCACCGCGCTATGCCCGGCAACTTTGGTGGGCAGATGCGTGGCAATGGCCGGGCGGGTAATGCCCGGCAGGACTTTCAGCACAAATTTGGCGATGGCCATCAGGGCGCCGGTGTTGCCGGCAGAGACCACGCAATGCGCCTCCCCCACGCCCACGGCGTTAATCGCCAGGCGCATGCTGGAGTTACGTCCGCTGCGCAGCGCCGTCGAGGGTTTGTCTTCGCTGGTGATGCGGTCAAGGGTATGGCGCACTTCCATGACGCCTTCGAGCCCGGGATAGTTTTTAACCAGCGGCTTGATTTCATTTTCATCGCCAAAAACGATGAACTTTGCCTGCGGGTATTTTTTCCGCGCCAGATGCGCACCCTCAATGACAATTAGAGGCGCATCGTCGCCCCCCATTCCGTCCAGGGATATCACCAGGTCATTTGGCAAAGGGGAATACCTTTGGTTTATTCAGGGGCGAGCCGGACGCTCAATCGACGTCGATGACTTGCTGGCCTTTGTACATACCTGTTTTCAGGCAGATATGATGCGGACGCACCATTTCGCCGGTATGCTTGTCTTCCACAACAGCGGGAGACTTCAGCGCGTGGTGGGAACGACGCATATCTCTTCTTGATTTCGAAGTCTTTTTCTTTGGAACAGCCATAGCTTTACACTCTCTCTAAAGTTTAATCAGCATCATTACATAAACAAAAACCCTTGGTCAGGCAAGGGAAATTTTCCTGACGGTTGAATTTATTCGTCTTTTTTGTCCGGTTTCAGCCCCTCCAAAACCTTAAAGGGGCGGTTTTTGGCATCGCCGCCGACCTCGGCCAGCTGCGCGGCCAGGCTTACGCCGGGGGCGCGGGGGTAAGGATCGAGCTCCAGCGCCAGGTATTGCGCCACCAGCTCGCCCAGATCAAGCATGCCCTCGCTCATGATCTGATGAATATCATCTTCCACTTCAAGGCCGAAATCCCCGTCCTGATCGAATTCTTTGCCGTCTTCTGTAAAATAAGTCTCGAAATGCGCCTTCACGTGAGAGGGCACGTCCTGCAGGGAAACAACGCAGATTTGGACGGCATCGGCCTCGAAATCCCCCTCCACTTTGATAAAATTGCCCTCCGACACGCGATCAACCCTCAGTTTGCCCTTCAATCCTGACAATGACTTCAGGTCAAACCGCTTGGCCAGCGCCGCGCATTCCGCCACGCTGGCTTCCAGGTTCTCAGTCCTCTCCCGGCTCGGGACAATGCTCTCAACCGCGATCGGGCGGGAAAATTCATAGGGTACGGTCATGTCTTTCAATCCTGTTATTGCTTATTCTAAAGTGATATACATTGTTTTTGAAAGAAGGAAAGCCTATATTTTCGACATGAAAAATGCCACTGCCAAAATTGCCGTTATCATGGCGCTTGCCCTTGCCGCCTGCTCGCCGACAGTCGTCACGCGCGGCAACCTCATCAGCGAAACCAAGTTCCAGCAAGTTCAGCCCAAGGTTTCGACCCGCGCGGATGTCATGCAATACTGGGGGCCGCCGACCACCACTTCCTCGTTCGACCCGAACACCTGGTATTATATCGGCGAAACAACCTCCCAAAAAGGCATCTATGCCCCGGAAGTCGAGAAGCGCCGCATGATCCGCGTCAAATTCGACCCCGCCAACAACGACACCGTCGTGGAAGTCGCCGACCTTGACCCTGCAGAGGCACGGGACATCCAGTTGGTCGGCCGCCAAACACCCGCCGCCGGGAAAGACTACACTGTCATACAGCAGCTCATCGGCAACCTCGGCAAGTACAACACCGACACGGCCAAGTAAGCCGTTCCCGCCTTCAAAAGGCCTACCCGGCCCTGACCTGCATCTGCAAGCCGGCAAGGTGCGTATAGAGGCTGTCCTTGCCGTAGAGCTGGTCATGCGTGCCTTCCGCCACAATGCGGCCCTGATCCAGCACGATGATTTTATCCGCATTCTGCACGGTTGAAAGCCGGTGGGCGATGACGATGGTGGTGCGCCCCACCATCAGGCTCTTAAGCGCCAGCATCACCGCCTGCTCATTGGATGAATCAAGCGCAGAAGTCGCCTCGTCGAGCAAAAGTATCTTCGGGTTCTTCAGCAGGACGCGGGCAATGGCGATCCGCTGCCGCTGCCCACCCGACAGGCGGCTGCCCCGCTCGCCGACCAGCGTGTTATAGCCCTCCGGCAGCAGCGCAATAAATTCATGCGCCTGCGCCAGCTCGGCGGCATGGCGCACTTCCGCATCCGTCGCGTCCGGTTTGCCCACGCGGATATTCTCCGCGATAGAGCAGGAGAAAATTGCCGGATCCTGGGAGACGACGCCGATATGACGGCGGATGTCGCGCGCGTTATAGCCGGTGATATCAAGGCCGTCGATCGTGATAACGCCGCCGCTGGGATCGTAGAACCGTTGCAGCAGCTGGAAGATGGTCGTCTTCCCCGCCCCGCTCGGCCCCGTCAAGGCGACAAGCCTGCCCGGAGGAATGGTGAAGGTCAGGTTGTCGAGGGCCAATTGCTCGGCACGGGTGGGATAGCTAAAACTGACGTGATTAAAACTGACGTGCCCCTCAATGTTCTGCGGCAGGGCCTTTGTCGAATCCGAACCTTTCAACCCGGCCTTCTTCCCCAGCAGGCTGGCAATACGGTCAGCGGCGCCGACCGCCTGATTGAAGGAAGTCATCGTCTCGCTCAGGGCGCCGGCCGCGCCGGCCGTCACGACGGCGTAAAAAATGAACGCCGACAGGTTCCCGACCGATATCTCGCCGGTCAGAACCTGATGCCCGCCCATCCACAGCACCACGCCGATGGCGCTGAACACCATGGAGATGACGAAAGCGGTGAGGAAGGCGCGCACCTTCACATAGCGCAAGGCGGCGTTGAAAGTATCGTCGGCCAGCGCTGAAAACCTGTTCGACGCCGTTTCTTCATAGCCGAAGGACTGGATAGTCTGCAGGCCCTGGATGGTTTCATGGCTGAAGGAGCTGATCTCCCCTAAGCGCCCCTGGGTATCGCGCGACTTGGCGCGGACTTTGCGTCCGAAATAAATAATCGGGCCGATCACGAACGGCACCACCCCCGCCACCATACCTGTCATCACCGGACTGACGATGAACAGCATCACCACGCCGCCCATCATGGTCAGCAGGTTGCGAAACGCCGTCGGCAGGTTGCTTGTCATCACCATTTGCAGGACGGTCGTATCGGTATTGATGCGGGAAACCTGGTCGCCGGTCTTATGCGTCTCGAAATACCCGGGATCAAGCACCAGCAGGTGCTGGTAGATTTTCTTGCGCATTTCGGCAATCACCCGCTCCGCCACCCAGTGCACGAGATAGAACCGCGTATAGCTGGCCGCCGCCAGCAGCAGGATGACGCCCAGCAGCACCAGCAGCGCCTGATTGAGATAATGCCCGCTGCGGTCGGAGAACCCCTCATCGACAAGATTTTTAAGTCCCCAGCCGAAAGTAAGAACCGTCGATGCCGCCACCCCGACCGCCAGCAGCGCCACGCCGATGTGCAGCCGGTAAGGCGTCAGAAACGGCCACAGCAGCGATGCGGGTTTTTTTGATTCTGTAAAGCTATTCACCTGCACAGAGGTCATCCTTCCAAAAGTGCCCCAGAATTGGCTTAATTCAGGCGAGAGTCAACATATACGCAAACTGCCACGCCATTAATATTATGAAAATCCATAACACGTTCTGGCTATTTTTCGACTGCTGCGACAAAATACATGTCACAAAACTAACCACAGGCTAAGCCATGAAGATTACGCATACAGACACTACCTTGCCCTACGAACAGGGCATCGACTTCCTGGTGGACAGCCTCGACAGGACCAAGGGCATGTATATGGCCTCCGATACCGATTACCCCGGGCGCTATTCGCGCTGGGACATCGGCTTCGATGCGCCGCCGGTCGAAATCCTCGGCTATGCCGACCGGACGGAATTCCACGCCCTCAATGCGCGCGGGGAAAAAATCATTGAAATTCTCGGCGCCTTTTTTAACGCCCGCAAGGACGATTCATTTCAAACCGCCCTGAGCGGAAAAAAATCGCTGCGCTGCACGATTGCCGCATCACCGCGCGTCTTTGCCGAGGAAGAACGCTCGCACCAGCCCTCTCCGCTCTCGCCCTTGCGGCAGTTGATCCGCGCCACGAAAAGCGCGGACAGCTTCGCCGGATTTTACGGCGCTTTCAAATACGATTTTCTTTTCTGCTTCAACCCCATCCCGCTGAAGCATCCCCGCGACAAAAACCACGTCCTGTTCCACCTCTATATCCCCGACCGCCTGTACCTCCTCGACCGCCGCAAGGAAACCGTCTTCCGCAGGGACTACGAGTTTGCCTACGATAAGGACAGCACGGCATCCCTCCACTATCCGGAAAGAGATGCCCCGCCGCCCCCCGCCGCCGCCAAGCCGGAGGTCAATATCACCAGCAACATGAGCGACGGCGAATATGCTGCCATGGTCACACGCGCCGGGGAGCATATCCGCAAAGGGGATGTATTCGAAGTGGTCTTAAGCCGGAAGTTTCAGGCCCCCTTCAAAGGCGCGCCGTCCGCCCTGTTCCGCAATATCCGCCGCATCAACCCCTCGCCTTACGAATTCCTGATGCAGATGGGATCTGAGCAGTTGGTCGGCGCATCGCCGGAGATGTTCGTGCGCGTCGAAGGCAAACGGGTTGAGTCCTGCCCGATTTCCGGGACGGCCCGCCGCAGCCGGTCCCCCGGGCAGGCCGCGGTCATTGAAGACGCCAAAATCCTGCAAGGACTGCTCAATTCCGAAAAAGACGAAGCCGAGCTGACGATGTGCACCGACGTCGATCGCAACGACAAGGCGCGGATCTGCGTGCCCGGCTCGGTCCGGCTGCTGGGCCGGAGGCAGATCGAAACCTACGTCGGACTCTTCCATACCGTCGATCATGTCGAAGGAACATTGCGCGACGATTGCGACGGGGTGGATGCCTTCCTCTCGCATATGTGGGCCGTCACCCTGACGGGTGCGCCCAAGACCGAGGCCACCAAAATCATCGAAAACTTCGAGCCCGGGGTGCGCGAATTCTACGGCGCGGCCATCGGCGCGCTGCACTTCAACGGCGACGTCAACAGCGGCATCACCATCCGCACCCTGCACCTGAAGGACGGCCTGGCCTCCTATCAGGCAGGCGCCAGCATCGTCTATGATTCCGTGCCCGAGGAAGAAGCCGCCGAAACCCATACCAAGTCCGTTTCTTTCAGGCGCATCCTGACCGGAGACATTGCGCCGCCGGCTGAACGCACCGCCGTCAGAAGCGGGGAAAACAAGACCGTCGTCCTGATCGACAACGAAGATTCTTTTGTGCAGACGCTAGCGGACTACATCCGCCAGACCGGCGCCACGGCGGTGACCTACCGACACGGCACGGACATGGCCACCTTGCTGCAGCACAAGCCTCACCTGATCGTGCACTCCCCCGGCCCCGGCCTGCCGGAACAATTCCATGTTCCGGAGACGGTGCGGCGCTGCGCCCAGGCGGGCATCCCCCAGTTCGGCGTCTGCCTCGGCCTGCAGGGCATGTTCGAGGCCTTCGGCGGCACGCTGGGCTACCTGCAAAAACCGCATCACGGCAAGACCTGGACTATCAGTCATACCAATCATGCGCTGTTCGACGGCGTGCCCAATCCCTGCAAGGTCGGCGCCTATCATTCCATCCACGGCCTGATTGACACGCTGCCGGAGGAACTGGAAGTCACCGCCACCAACGAAAACGGCGTCATCATGGCCCTCAGCCACAAGATACTGCCCATCTGGGCGGTGCAGTTCCACCCTGAGTCCCTCCTCTCGATGCAGGGCTATGTCGGCAACAAGATGATTGAAAACGTCATGCGAACCCTGGCCAAGAAAACATCATGAGGAAGTGGCCGGATTTCATGGCGCTTCTGTGCGGCGACGAGGCGACCCCCGCGGAAAAAAGCGCCGCCCTGCAATCCGTCGCCGCAGCCGACATCACCGGCGGAATGCTGGCCGGTTGCGCGCAATACCTGCTGGAAAAATCCATACCGCTGCCGATTGACGCTCCCGACGCCGTCGATGTCTGCGGCACCGGCGGCGACAAAAGCCGCAACGACGTCAAGACCTTCAATATTTCGACGGCGGCCGCCTTCGTGCTGGCAGCGGGCGGGGTTTCCGTCATCAAGCACGGCAACCGGGCCGTTTCCAGCAGCAGCGGCAGCAGCGATGTGCTGGAAGCGCTGGGCGTGACCGTCTGCACCACCCCTGAACAGGCAAAGGCGCATTTCAGCCGCCATCATTTATGTTTTGTCGCCGCGCCCGCCTTCCATCCCGCGCTGGTAAAACTGGCGCCGATCCGGAAGGCGCTCGGCAGGCCCACCTTCCTCAACTTGCTCGGCCCCCTGTGCAACCCGGCACGCACGAAAAAGCAGCTAATCGGCGTATTCGATATGGCCTTTCTGCCGCCGATGGCTGAGGCTGCTCGCCTGCTCGGCAAGACCGATGTCATGGTCGTGCACAGCGAAGACGGCCTCGATGAACTCAGCATCAGCGCGCCGACGCATGTCTGCCGCCTGAAAGACGGCAAAATCAGCTCCAGCAAAATATCCCCTGAAGAAACCGGCATCAAGACCACCCCGATAGAATCCCTGCGCGGCGGCACGGCGGAACAAAACGCCGCCATTATCCGCGACATTTTTTCCGGCCTGCAGAGCCCGATGAACGACATCGTCTGCCTCAACGCCGCGGCGGGGTTTGTCATCGCCGGCCGCGCGCCGGATTTGCGGCAAGGCCTCCGCCACGCGCAGCAGGTTGTGGCCGATGGCCTGGCCCTCAAAAAACTGTCGGAAATGAAGGGATAAGCGATGCCGGACTTTCTCAGGAAAATATACGAACTGACAGCCGAACGCATCGCCCTGGCGCAAAAAACAACGCCCGCAGAACAACTGCTCAACAGCCCCCTGTTTGTCCGGAAGCCGCACAACGTGAAAGCGGCTTTTGCCGATGATGACTGCAACATCATCGCCGAAATCAAGTTCGCCAGCCCCTCCGAAGGCACCATTCACCAGAACGGCAATCATGTGCCGATCGCAAGGTCATACCTGAAGGCCGGCGCCAGCATGCTCTCGATTTTGACGGAGCCGCTTTATTTCAAAGGCAACCTGGATTACCTGAAAGCCGT
This sequence comes from Alphaproteobacteria bacterium, assembly GCA_021413445.1. Taxonomy (GTDB): domain Bacteria; phylum Pseudomonadota; class Alphaproteobacteria; order Micavibrionales; family UBA2020; genus PALSA-926. The sequence continues at coordinate 19,270 of JAIOQI010000081.1, forward strand.
GCGTGAAGCCTGCCCGGACGCTTTGCTGCTGCGCAAGGATTTCATCATCGACCCCTACCAGCTGCTGGAAGCCAAGGCTTACGGCGCGGACGCTGTCCTGCTGATCGTCGCCATGACCGCGCCCGCCCTGACCAAACAACTGTACGAGAAAGCGCTCGCCATGGGCCTGACGCCCCTGCTTGAGGTGCATGACGAGGCCGACCTTACCCAAGCGCTGGCTCTCGGCGCGGATTTCATCGGCGTCAACAACCGCAACCTGAAAACGCTGAAAATCGACCTGGAGACCAGCCGCCGCCTTGCGGCCCGCAAGCCGAAAGGCGCGGTTTTTATCTGCGAAAGCGGCCTCTCGACGCCGGAGGACGTGCGCGCCATGCGTGACCTTGGGTATGACGGTTTCCTGATGGGGTCGCATTTCATGCGGCAGGCCGACCCCGGCAAGGCGCTGCAGGATTTGAAGGATGCCCTGAAATGCGCGTGAAGATCTGCGGCCTGACCCGGGCGGAAGATGCGGCGCTGGCGCAAAGCTTAGGCGCCTGGGCGCTCGGCTTCATCTTTTACTCGCAATCGAAGCGACATATAGATGCCGGACAGGCTGAAGCGATTATCCGGGCATTGCCCAAACCGGCCTTGGCAATCGGCGTATTCGTGAACCAGACGGACGACGTACCTGCAATCGCAAAACAGGCTGGTTTAGGCGGCGTGCAGCTGCATGGCGACGAAACGCCGGAGGACTGCAAAAAAATAAAGCAGAATTTTTCCGGCCTCGTCATCAAGGCCTTCCGCCCGAAAACGGAGAATGACCTGGCCGCCATCCCCGCCTATAAAGGCATCGTGGATTATATCCTGCTCGACGCGGCGGTCGCCGGGGAATTCGGCGGCACGGGCAAAACCACCGACTGGGCCCTCGCCGCCAAGGCCGCGACACTCTGCATCCCCCTGATTCTGGCGGGGGGACTGACGGCGGAGAACATACTGGCTGCGAACCGGCAGGTGCATCCCTTCGCCCTGGATTTATCCAGCGGCGTTGAAATCAGCCCCGGCATCAAAGATACTGGGAAACTCAAAGGGCTTTTCAAGGCCATTCAGGGAGATAAATCATGAAGGTGAATACCAACAGCAATCCCGATGCGCGCGGTTATTTCGGCGCGTTTGGCGGGCGTTTCGTGCCGGACACGCTGATGGCGCCGCTGATCGAGCTGGAAAAGGCCTATAACGAACTGTCGCAAAAACAGTCCTTCTGGGACGAGTTCGCCTCCCTGCTGAAGAATTTTGTCGGCCGCGAGACTCCCCTGCAATACGCGCAGCGGCTGACCGAGCATCTGGGCGGCGCGAAAATATATCTAAAAAGAGAAGACCTCGCCCATACCGGCGCGCACAAGATCAACAATGCCATCGGCCAAATTCTGCTGGCGCGGCACATGGGCAAGACCCGCATCATCGCCGAGACCGGCGCCGGCCAGCACGGCGTGGCGACCGCAACGGCGGCAGCGGCCTTCGGCATGTCCTGCGTCGTCTATATGGGCGCCGAGGACATGGCGCGTCAGGAGATGAATGTTTTCCGCATGCGCCTGCTGGGCGCGGAGGTCGTGCCTGTCCACAACGGTTCCAAGACGCTGAAGGATGCCGTCAGCGAGGCCATGCGCGACTGGGTCAGCAATATCGCCGACACCCATTATCTGCTGGGCTCCGCGCTGGGGCCGCACCCCTACCCGCGCATCGTGCGGGATTTCCAGTCCGTCATCGGGCGCGAAGCGCGGGAGCAGATACTGGAGCACGAAGGACGCCTGCCGGACAGCATCGTCGCCTGCGTCGGCGGCGGCAGCAACGCCATCGGCATTTTTTCGGCGTTTATCAACGACACCAATGTCAACCTGATCGGCGTTGAGGCCGGCGGCACGGCCATCAAGCCGGGGCAACACGCCGCGCGTTTTTCCGGCGGCAAGCCCGGCATCTTTCAGGGCATGAAAACATATATTCTTCAGAACGCCGACGGACAGGCGGAACAGACGCACAGCGTTTCCGCCGGGCTGGACTACACCGGCGTCGGGCCCGAGCACTCGATGCTCCATGACCTGAAACGCGCCAGCTATGCCTATGCCTACGACGATGAAGCGCTTAAGGCCTTCCACCTGCTGGCGCGGCTGGAAGGGATCATCCCGGCGCTGGAAAGCTCCCACGCCATCGCCCATACCTGCAAGATCGCCAAGGGGCTGGGCAAAAACCACCTGCTGATCGTCAACCTGTCGGGACGCGGCGACAAGGACATCGGCATCGTCCAGAAATACAGCGGAGAAAAAAAATGACCGCCACCATGAAACAAACCCTGACCGCCGCGCGCGCCGGCAGCAAATCAGCCTTCATCCCCTTCGTCATGGCCGGCGACCCGGATATGGCCACTTCCGAAAAAATCATCATCGCCCTGCAACAGGCCGGCGCCGATATGCTGGAGCTGGGCGTACCTTTCTCCGACCCCGCCGCCGACGGCGTCACGGTGCAGCGGGCGGCGGAACGCTCCCTTAACAGCGGCGCCACCCTGCACGGCGTGATGGAGCTGGTTAAAAAATTGCGTAGTAAGGGCGTCACCATGCCGATCTGCCTGTTTTCGTACCTCAACCCGGTATATCAGCTCGGCTACGAAAATTTTATCAAGCAGGCGCAGGCGGCGGGCGCGCAGGGCGCGCTGATCGTCGATCTGCCCCCGGAAGAGGCAGCCGATTACCTACAGGCCACCCGCGCCCATAACTTCGAGACCGTGTTCCTGTGCTCCCCCACCACCTCCGCCTCCCGGCTGAAGCTGGTGGATGCGGCGTCCAGCGGCTTTGTCTATTACGTCTCGCGCGAAGGCGTGACCGGCGCGCAAAACGCTCTGCCGCAGCAGTTGCAGGACAAGCTCTCCGCCTTGCGCGCCGGCATGACCAACCTCATCGCCGTCGGTTTCGGCATTTCAACCCCGGATCAGGTGCGGCAACTCGACGGCAAAGCGGACGGCATCGTCGTCGGCAGCGCCCTCGTCAAACTCATCGAGGAAAACCAGAACGACCCGGTGGAGACGATTGCCAGGAGCGTGAAGAAGCTGAAGAACTACTAAAGATGTACAGCCTGCCGAAAACCGCCACCGCGCCGTTCTGCCCCTCCGAAGTCAGGGGCTGCGTGGATTTCGACCCGCGCGAGAAGCTGTGGCGCAGGATATTCATTTTTACGGGGCCGGCGCTGCTGGTCGCGGTCGGCTACATGGACCCCGGCAACTG
>JAIOQI010000051.1 GCA_021413445.1 Alphaproteobacteria bacterium
GGATGCCCAGCTGGGGCGGCATGATTAACGGCATGATGACCCTCTCCGGCGCGTGGCACAAGCTGCGCGAAGATCCGGTGCTGCAATTCATGATCGTGGCGCTGTCCTTCTACGGCATGAGCACGTTCGAGGGGCCGCTGATGTCGATCAAGTCGGTCAACGCCCTCAGCCATTACACGGACTGGACGATCGGGCACGTGCATTCCGGCGCCCTCGGCTGGGTGGCTTTCATCAGCTTCGGCGCCATTTACCACCTGGTGCCTGTGCTGTGGAAGAAAAAGGAAATGTACTCGACCAGGCTGGTCAGCGCCCATCTCTGGCTGGGCACCCTCGGCATCGTCCTTTACATCGTGTCGATGTGGATCGCCGGGATCATGCAGGGGTTGATGTGGCGCAGCTATGACAGCCTGGGCTTCCTGCAATATTCGTTTGTGGAGACGGTGATGGCGATGCACCCTTATTACATCATCCGCGCCCTGGCGGGGGTCATTTACCTCGGCAGCGCGCTGATTATGGTCTATAACATTGTCAAAACGATCAGGGGCGAAGGCAATGCCGTAGCCCTTCAGACGGCATAGGAGAGAAAGATGCTGCAAAAGCACCATAAGCTGGAGAAGAACTCGATCCTGATGCTGATTTTCATCGTGATCGTCGTGTCGATCGGCGGGCTGATCGAGGTCGTCCCGCTCTTCCGCATCGAAACCACCATTGAAAAGGTGCAGGGCATGCGCCCCTATACGCCGCTGGAACTGGTGGGGCAGAGCATCTATATCCGCGAGAACTGCAGCGTCTGCCACAGCCAGCAGATCCGCCCCCTGCGCGACGAGGTGGAAAGATACGGCCATTATTCGCTGGCGGCCGAGAGCATGTACGACCATCCCTTCCTGTGGGGATCGAAACGCACCGGCCCCGACCTGGCCCGCGCGGGCGGGAAATATTCCGACGAATGGCACGTCGCGCACCTGAAAAACCCGCGCGACGTCGTGCCGGAATCGATCATGCCGCAATACGGCTTCCTGATGCAGCAGGGCGCCGGCCTGACCGACATCAAGCGGCGCCTTGAAACCCTGCGCGCCGTCGGGGTTCCCTATACCGATGACATGGTTAAAGACGCCTATAACGACGCGATGGCGCAGGCGCACCCCGCGGGGGATGCGGCGGGGCTGACGGCGCGCTACGGCAAAAAGGTCAATGTCCGCGATTTCGACGGGCAGCCGGACATGACGACGGAAATGGACGCGCTGGTGGCTTATCTCCAGGCGCTCGGCACTTTTGTCGATTTTAAGGGCTATGAGCCCGATATGGATGAAAAGACGGCAGGAGGAAATAATGATTGAGTGGCTGTCGCAATATAGCGGTTCTATCGTTCTGGTCTCTTTTTTCAGCGCGTTTGCAGGGATCACCCTGTGGGCTTTCATGCCTGCGAACAAAGCCGGCCTTGAACGTCATGCGGAAATTCCGCTCAGGGAGGTTGAATGATGGACGACAATAACAAGCCAAAAGAAAAAGACGCCGTTTCCGGCATTGAAACAACCGGGCATGAATGGGACGGGCTGAAAGAGCTGAACAATCCCGCGCCGCGCTGGTGGCTGTGGATATTCGTCCTGACCGTGATATGGTCTGCCTGGTACTGGGTCGTTTATCCCGCCTGGCCGACGCTGGCGGGCTGGACGGCCGGCAAGTACGGCTGGACCCAGCATCAGGAACTGAAATCCTCCCAGGAGGAAATTACCACCTTGAAAGGGAAGCTCCTGGAGCGCGTCCGGACAGCTTCCCTTGAGGAAGTCCGCCATGATCCTGAGCTGTATGAATTCGCGCGCGCCGGCGGCGCCGCCTCTTTCAAGGAGAACTGCGCGGCCTGCCATGGCACGGGCGCCGAGGGGCGGAAGGGCTATCCCAACCTGAACGATGACGACTGGCTGTGGGGCGGGTCGCTCGAGCAGGTTTACAAAACCATCCGCGTCGGCGTTCGTTCGGGGCATCCGGACGAACATAACACGCAAATGCCCTCTTTTGGCCGTGACGGCGTCCTGAAACCCGGGGAAATGGATGAGGTTGCGGAATATGCCGCGCACCTGCATGAGGGCGGCACGGCGCCGCAAACCGAAGCCTCCCCGCGCGGCAAGGAAATTTTTGCCGCCAATTGCTCCGCCTGCCACGGCAAAAACGGCGAAGGCAACCCGGACATGGGCGCGGCGCGCCTGAATGATGAAATCTGGCTTTATGGCGGCGGCAAGGAAGACATTTACAGCTCTGTCGCGAATGCCCATGCCGGCGTCATGCCGACATGGGAGGGACGCCTGCCGGACGACACCATCAAGGAGCTGGCGGTGTACGTCCATTCCCTCGGCGGCGGAAAGTAAGAGCGGGTGCCGTGAGCAATGACAGCGATATCGTTTATTTCTCCAAACAGGAGAAAATATATCCCCGCAGCGTAAAGGGGCGTTACCGCACGCTGCGCTGGCTGGCGATGGCGGCCCTGCTGGGCATTTATTACGCCGTGCCCTGGCTGCGCTGGGACAGGGGCCCGCATGTGCCGGACCAGGCCGTCCTGATCGACATGCCCAGCCGCCGCGCTTATTTTTTCAATATCGAGATCTGGCCGCAGGAAGTCTATCTGCTGGCGGGATTGCTCGTTCTTGCCGCCATCGGGCTTTTTTTTGTCACCAGCCTGTTCGGCCGGGTCTGGTGCGGCTATGCCTGCCCGCAGACGGTGTGGACAGACCTTTTCATCGCCGTCGAGCGCTTCCTTCAGGGCGACCGCAACACGCAGATGCGGCGCGACAAGGGGCCGTGGACTTTTGAAAAGGTCTGGAAGAAGACGGCGACGCATATCGTCTGGATCATCATTGCGCTGTGCACCGGCGGCGCCTGGGTGTTTTATTTCAACGACGCCCCGACCCTGTTCGACCAGATACGCCATTTCGACGTATCCCCCGTGGCGGGCGGCTGGATACTGGGGCTGACGGCCTCGACTTACTTCATGGCCGGTTTTGCGCGGGAGCAGGTGTGCACCTATGCCTGCCCTTATGCGCGCTTCCAGTCGGCCATGTTCGACCCGGACACGCTCATCATCAGCTATGACAGGGAGCGCGGCGAACCGCGCGGCAAGCATAAGCTGGGCCAAAGCTGGGAAGGGCGCGGTCATTGCATCGACTGCACGCAGTGCGTGATCGTCTGCCCCGCGGGCATCGACATCCGCGAAGGCCTGCAGATGGAATGCATCGCCTGCGGGCTTTGCGTCGATGCCTGCAACGATGTCATGGACCGCATGACGCTGCCGCGCGGATTGATCCGCTATGACACGGAGAATAATTACCAGGCCAGAAAAGAAGGCCGGCCCGTCGAAAAACCGCTGCGGCTTCTCCGTCCGCGCACTATTTATTATACGCTCATCCTGACGGTCGTCGGCGCGGTCACGCTTTATGCCCTGGTCACGCGGACCAAGGTTGAATTGCACGCGCTGCACGACCGCAACCCGCTCTACGTCAAGCTGTCCGACGGCAGCATCCGCAATGCCTATACGGTCAAGATCCTCAACAAGACGCATCAGGACAGGTCTTTTTCATTGTCCGTCGGCGGCATGGCGGTCAGGGAAACCAAAATCGTTTCCTCCGGGGATATCGACCCCCGGAATATCGGCGTCCTGGCCGACAGCGTGGGGCAGTTCCGCGTCATGCTGACGGCAGACAGGCAGGACAGCCCGAGAAAAGAAATCGAGATCACCGCCACCGAAAATAACGGCGCGCTTTCAGCCGGCAGCGGGACGGTGTTCATGAGCGGAGAAGAAAAATGAGCCGGATGACAGGACCGCAGCCGTCCGACCGTTTCATCCCCTGGGGCATCGCGCTGTTTTTCGCCGTGCAGGCCATAGGCTTTGCCTGGTTTTACCGCATTTCCACCGCCACTTCCCCGGGGCTGGTCACCGACAGCGCCTATGAGAAGGGATTGCAATATAACGACGTCATCGCCAAAGCGGCGGCGCAGGACCTTCTCGGCTGGACATCTGCGATCACCAGAAAGAATGAGGGCATCGAATTTGCCCTGAGGGACGGGCAGGGGAAGCCGCTGGCCGGCGCGCGTGCGCACCTCTGGCTGGTCCGTCCCGTGCATGACGGGGAGGATCGGCAGCTGGAGATGAAGGAAACAGCGCCGGGGCATTATTTTGCCGCCCTGGCCGTGCCGGAAAAAGGGCTTTGGGAGGCGCGCATCCGCGCGGAAACGCCCAAAGGCGCCTACCAATCGTCGGAAAGAATCGTGTTCAAATGACAGCCGGGATGATGACGGATTATTCGGGGTTTATACGGCAGGAGAGGGACGGCCGCCAATGTCTGCGCCTGGCCGTGGAGGGGATGAACTGCGCCGGCTGCGCCTTCAAGATCGAAAAAGCCCTCAATGCCAATGAAAATGTCGAGGCGCGGGTCAATGTCACGGAAAAACGGCTGACGCTGATCTGGTCCGGCGACACGGCGACCGGTAATGGGCTGGTGGAAAAAGCCGCCGCGCTCGGTTTCCGTTTTTCGCCCGTCCGCGAAAAAGAGGACGGGGGGGATGACCAGGCCCGCTTATTGCTGCGCTGCATGGCGGTCGCGGGGTTTGCCTCGGGTAACCTGATGATCTTCTCGCTCGCGCTCTGGTTTTCCACGCGCGAGAGCATGGGGGCCACCACGCGCGACCTGATGTACTGGTATTCGGCGCTGATTGCCCTGCCGGCGGTTGTCTATGCCGGCCAGCCGTTTTTCAAATCAGCCTGGCGCGCGCTTTCCCATGGGCGCACGAACATGGATGTGCCCATTTCCGTCGCCGTCATCCTCGCCTCGGCGATGAGCCTGTTTGAAACCGTGCGCGGCGGCGCGCATGTTTATTTTGACTCCGCCGTCATGCTCCTGTTTTTGTTGCTGGTGGGGCGTTATCTTGACGTCAAGGCGCGCGCCCAGACCCGCCACGCCGCTGCCGATCTCCTGAGCCTGATGAACGGGACCGCGACGGTCGTGCAGGACGGCGTCATGGTCCGCCTGCCGGCGGAAGAGATAAAACCGGGCATGCTGCTGCTGGTGGCCAAGGGCGAAAAGATTCTCGCCGACGGCATTGCGCAGGGCGAAGCCGTGGTCGATTCTTCCGCCCTGACGGGGGAAACCCTGCCGCAGGCGGTGCAGGCGGGCGGGCGGCTTCTGGCGGGCATGATTAACCTGGGCAACCCCGTGCAGCTGCGCGCCGACAAATCCCAGAACGACAGCCTGATGGGCGATATCATCGAGCTGATGCAAAAGGCCGAGCAGGGCAATGCCGCCTATGTCAGGCTGGCCGACCGCATTGCGGGCTGGTACACGCCGGTGGTCCATGCCTTGGCGCTGGCGGCCTTTATCGGCTGGTGGGGGTTCGGCGGCGCCTCGTGGCAATTATCCCTTCTTTACGCCATTACGGTGCTGGTGATTACCTGCCCTTGCGCGCTGGGGCTGGCCGTGCCCGTCGCGCAGGTCGTGGCCGGCAGCCATCTTTTCCGCAAGGGCATGCTGCTGAAATCGGGCGATGCGCTGGAGCGGCTGGAAAAAGTGGATACGGTCATCTTTGACAAAACGGGAACGCTGACCACCGGCAACATTGTCTTTGAAAACCGGGCTGATTTTACCGGCGAAGAACTTTCCCTGATAACGGCTCTTGCCGGCCATAGCCGCCACCCGCTGGCGCGCGCCGCAGCAACAACGGCGAATGAAAATATATCCGTGGCAGCAAGGGAAATTGAAGGGGAGGGGATGGAAGGCCGTTATCAAGGCGAAACCCTCCGCCTGGGGTCGGCTGCTTTTCTGGGGGCGGCTCCGGATGAAAATGACGAAAAGATGGGGCTTTGGTTTTCGGCCGGCAAGGGTGCGCCGAAACGCCTCATTTTCTCGGACGTGCCGCATGCGGATGCGGCGGAAACGGTGGCGCAGCTGAAGAAAAAATATCGCGTGCTGATGCTGTCCGGCGACCGCCTTCCCGTCGCCCGGGCCATTGCCGGCAGGCTGGGCATCGAGGTTTTTCAGGCGGGTGTCGATCCGCGGCAGAAATTCGCGATCATCGATGCTGAAATCAACCGCGGCCGCCGCGTGCTGATGGTTGGCGACGGGCTGAACGACGCGGCCGCCCTCAGCCGCGCCAGCGTTTCCATGTCGCCGTCGTCGGCGCTGGACATCGCACAGAATGCGGCGGACATCGTTTATCAGCAAAAGGGCATTGCCTCCGTGCTGGCTGCGCTTGAAACGGCGCGCAAGACGCAAAAAATCGTGCGCCAGAATTTTGCGCTGGCGCTCGGCTATAACGTCATCGCCATTCCGCTGGCCATGGCGGGGCATGTCACGCCGCTGGTGGCCGCCGTCGCCATGTCCTCGTCTTCCCTGTTTGTGATCTGCAACGCGCTGCGGCTGAAGGGGGAGCAGGGATGGATATCCTGACCTATCTTATCCCGATCGCCCTTGTCATGGGCGGGCTGTGGCTGGCGGGATTCATGTGGGCGCTGAAATCCGGGCAGTTCGACGACCCGGAGGGCGCCGCCAACCGGATTTTGCAGGAAGACGACATCCATGAAAAAAAGGATCGTCACGCACGCTGAAAGGCGATTCCTGTCGAAGCATCCGGCGGTTTTTCTACGCAGACTCTCTGTTGTTTTTTTCTTTGGCGATTTCTTTCCGCATCTGGCTGTCCTTTTCATCCAGTTCGCTGATTCCATCGAGCAGCTCGCGCTGGCGGGGGGAAAACAGCCTTTCGAATTGAGGCGAAAGCTGATGGGCCCCGATGCCCAAGGCCTCGCACAGTTTGATAAAAGTGTCGATTCTGGGGTTGGGATTTCCGGGATGCTGAAGAATATCCCGGACGGCCGTTATGTTCAGGCGCGCCTTCCTGGACAGGCTTGTCGGGTTAAGCCCCGCCTTGGTCATGTAAAATTCCAGCCGTTCCTTGAGGTTGCTCATGCTGAGACCATTAAGATTAATAATCTTTTCAATAGGTTAAGAATAGGATTTTTCCAAATTTCCCCGACAATGGGAAGCTTAGAAATTTCCCAATTTAACGGGGTGAAATTTCCTACAATTGTATTCTGAATAAAAATGCCATCGTTCATCGCCAAGCCCTTACTATTTGATTTATATCTGTTTTTTTTGTTTTTTAGTAACGCTATCGTTTTTGGCGGCGTATTTTAAAAAATGGTTTTTCCCATTTTTATTTTTGCTTATCAGCTAATCTTACCATAAATAATTTAAAAAATCCAGATTTTTGAGATAATGGCTGCAAACAACGGACTTCTATCAGGCGGCCTTATTTCCTTTTCAGGGCCTGCCGCAAAGCTTTCAGCGCCAGGGTATTGACCACGTCTTTGGCTTCCAGCCAGCCCCGCCGCGCCTGCGCCACGCCGAGAGTCATGTACCTGAGATGACCGGTCGCGTGCGCATCGGTTGATATCGCCAGTTTGACGCCGGCGTCTTTCGCCATCCGGCAATGAATGTCATTGAGGTCGAGCCGGTCCGGCTGGGCGTTGATTTCCATCAGGCAGCCGCGCTCCTTCGCCGCCCTGACAATCCGCTCCATCTCCAGCGCATAAGGTTCCCGCTCCCCGATCAGGCGCCCCGTCGGGTGCGCCAGGATGTTGAAATACGGATTGTCCATGGCGCGGATGATGCGCTCCGTCTGCCGGGCGGCGGGCAGGTCGAACTTGTAATGGACGGAGCATACCGCCAGGTCAAGCTCCTTCAGGATGCTGTCAGGCAGGTCGAGCTTGCCCGATTCCAGGATATCGACCTCGCAGGATTTCAGGAGAGTGATGCCTTTCAGCTTGTCGTTCAGGCGGTCGATGTCCTCGCATTGCTTGCGCAGGCGCTTTTCATCGAGGCCGTTGGCGATGGTGAGATGCCGGCTGTGGTCGGTGATGGCCAGGTATTCATAGCCCAGCGCCCGCGCCGCCGCCGCCATTTCGCTGAGGGAATTGCGGCCGTCGGAGGCTTTGGTGTGCGCATGCAGGTCGCCGCGCATATCCTCCACGGTGACGAGCCGGGGCAGGGTTCCCGCCCGCGCCGCCTCGATCTCGCCGCGGTTTTCGCGTAGTTCCGGCTCGATGTAGGGCAGGCCGACTTGGCGGAAAACTTCTTCTTCCGTCCTGCCGGCCAGCCGTTTGTCGCCCTTGAAAACACCATATTCATTTATTTTCAGGCCGCGTTTGACGGCGAGCGCGCGCACCGCGACGTTATGCGCCTTGGAACCGGTGAAATAATAAAGCGCCGCGCCGTAGCTGATGTCGGGAACGGCGCGGAGATCGACCTGCAGGCCGCTGCGCAGGAGGACCGTCGCGCGGGTCGCGCCGCGGGAGACGATTTCGGCAACCTCCTCGTGTTTGACAAAGCGGTCGATGACCGGGCTGCCCTTGGCGCAGGTGACCAGGATATCCAGGTCGCCGACGGTATCCTTCATGCGCCGGTAGCTGCCGGCGACGACGACTTTTTTGACTCCCTCGATAGCGGACAGCCAGGCGGCCAGCGGGCGGGCGGTTTCATCGGCGACAATCCACTTGAACCTTTTTTCCTGCGTGCCGCGGGTTTCCAGGGCATGAAGGATTTTCTGCTCGATTTTTTCGCTGAACCCTTTCAGGGTGCGGATTTTTCCCGCGCGGATGGCGCGGCGCAGGTCGTCGATATTATCGATCCCTAATGACTGGTGCAGGGCCATCACGCGTTTCGGCCCCAATCCCCCGACATTCAGCAGCTCGGTCAGGCCGGCGGGAAACTCTTTCTCCAGCTGCCCGAGGATCGGGCAGCGGCCCGTCTTGACGATGCCCGCGATCTTGCCGGCCAGGTCATCCCCGATGCCCGGCAGTTCGGAAAGGTCGGCGCCGGATTTTACAAGGCGGGCGGCGCTCTGCGGCAGGTCGGCAATCGTCCGCGCCGCACGGCGATAGGCCCTGATGCGGAACGGATTGGCGCCCTGCAGCTCCAGCAGGTCGGCGGTGCGGTTGAACATCGAGGCTATGTCGGCGTTGTGGACGGCCATTCTTTTTTATCTTCCTATTCGGGGGCCGTGAGCGGTTCCAGCTGCTCGCGGAAAATCCGGCACCCGCTTCTGCTGCCCTGGTATTGGGCGTGGAGGATGAGGTCCTTGTTGGCGAGGATCTCCAGGCGGCAGCTCCGGGTATAAAACTCCTCCGTGCCCGGCGAGCTGATGCTGGGAAACGCCATCACGGGATGGCCGTGATTCTGAATGACCACCGGGTACAAACCTTGGTCGGGGAGCCAGAAACGGTCGCTTTGGTAGTTTATCCAGGCGTACCGCGTCCGGCCGGAGATTTTCTTTTCTTCCTCCGGACGGCCCAGATAACGGATCGCCTGCGACAGCGGCTTTCCTTCCAGCGCCGGCAGCGGCGTCGCGGGATAGTCGGCCGCACAGGCGGAGAGGGCGCAGGCGAAAAGAGCGCTGGCCATCTGCTTCATTCCCTTTAGCGCCCGAGGCCTCATTTTTGCAGTTTCCTTGTATTGCAAAGAACCGCGCCAATTGCGGCCCCTTCGCGCATAATACCTGAAAATCTCCAGTTATTCGCAATTCTTTTTATCGCGCCTGGCTTGTCTTTTTTTTGCGGGAGTATTGATAGGTCGTGATGCTGCGCCAGGTTGGCTCGATCGCATAGTTCACCACGACCAGCAGGTCCCCGGCCTCTGCCGTGCCGAGAGCTTCCCCCAGGGCCCGATGGGGATCTCCAATGCATCTGATATGCGCTTCGGGGACATCGCCTTCCATCAGGCCGCGCCGAAAAAGGTCCGGCACCTCGTCCGGTGCGCGGCCGCGCAGATCCTTATGGTTCGTGCAGAAATAGCGGTCGAAGCCGGCAGACAGGACCTTCCCGGTATTGATGATAAAATCATCCGGACGGTTGCCGACGCCGGTCAGCAGCAGCAACCGCTTGCCGGTGACAGTCAGTTGGGCGGAAACGGCCGCCAGTTCCCTTGCGGCTTCAGGGCCGTCCAGCCAGTCTATCATCACATCAAAAGGCAGTTGCCGGTAAAAGTTTTGCCGACCGGGATTGGTTTCATAGCTGGAATCGAACCGGCTGAGGGCTTCAGCCGTGGTGTGGAAGGGCACGCCCAGCCCGTGGGCAATCGCCACGGCAAAAGCGGCATTGACGGCCTTGGCCATCGCACGGCCCCCGAGGGTGGCCGGGATTTTGACGACCGGCAGCGTGCCGCATATTCCGCCGCCCTCCGTCAGGACAATGCATGCCGAGGCCCCGTCTCCGTCAATGACGACACTGCAGCCGCCGGCGGCGCGGTGGGCTTCCACTTCCGGATGGTCGGGCCGCGCGCTGAACAGGCACAGGCGGCGGCTGCGGACGTGTTCGCGCATCGCGAGGCACAGCGGGTCGTCGGCATTCAGGACGACAAGCTCCTGCGCGTTCTCCGCGACGATCCGTTTCACCCGCGCCAGGGCTTCGCGGTTCTGTACGCCGTCCAAACCAAGATGGTTATCCAAAACATTCAGCACCGCACCGACATCGCACCGGTCAACGCCCATGCCGCCTTTGATGAGGCCGCCGCGCGCCATTTCAAAAACGCCCGCCTCAAGCCCCGGCTGCATGAGGAGATGCCTGGCGGCAGAGCCTCCCGCGCAGTCGCCAAGCCTGATCGGAACCCCGTCCAGGTACATGCCTTGCGTCGTGGAAAACCCGACGCGCTTTCCCGAAGCGGCCAGTATCCCGGCGACCATCCGGCAGGTGGTGGTCTTGCCGATGCTGCCGGTGATGGCCGCCGTCGGAACGCGGGAAGGCGCCCCCGGCGGAAAGATCAGATCAATGATCGGGCCCACGACATCGCGCTTCCCGCCATCGCTCACCCAATGGGGGCGCAGTCCCGGGTTGCCGTTGACTTCGATAATGCCGCCGCCGATCTCTTTCCATGAGCGCGTGATGTCCCGGCTGAGGAAATCAATCCCGGTCACATCCAGCCCTATCGCGGCGGCGACATCTTCCGCCAGCCTGATATTGTCGGGATGCATCGTATCGGTGACATCCAGGGCCGTCCCGCCCCGGGAGATATTTGCCGTGCGGCGCAGCCATACCCGTTGGCCGTCCAGCGGCACCGATGCTGGGGACATCTTTTGCTGCGCCAGCGCGTCTATCGCTTCCCGGTCCAGATCGATTATCACCAGCAGCTTCTCAAGGCCGCGCCCCCGATGAGGATTCCGGTTGAGAAGCTCAATCAGCTCAGCGACAGTTGAACGGCCGTTGCCGATGACCTGTGCCGGCAGCCGGAGCGCCCCGGCAATCAGCTTTCCGCCGACCACCAGAAGACGGTGATCGTCCCCAGCCACCACCGATTCAATCACCACGCTGTCGCCCCCCTGGTTTGCGGCTGGAAACGCTTCCAGAACCTGCCGGTCCGTCTCCAGTCCGATACTGACGCCACGGCCCTGGCTGCCGTGACAGGGCTTCATAACCACCGGGTAGCCAATTTGTGAGGCCGCCTTCACCGCAGCATCAGGAGTGGAAACCAGACGCTGCTGAGGCACGGGAAACCCCAGTGGGCGAAGATACTGGTTGGTAGCGGACTTGTCCTGGGCAAGCCTTACCGGGAAAGATTTCGTCGTCTCAATCATGGTTTCGTGCAGCCGCTGGCGATACTTGCCATGACCCAATTGAATAAAGGTATGGGGAAAGCCCAGACGCAGCCAGGGGATATCGCGTTTGCTGGCGGCCCTGACCATCGCCAGCGTGAACTGATCGAGGCTATGCGCCTTGGCGATGTTGCGAAAACTGTCGTACCAGGCAGATAGTTCCTGTGCCAGCTTTTCGCGTTGTCCGGAGTCACGCTGTCCGGTGAGAAAAAAATATCCGCTCATGACCGCCAGCTGCCAGGCGGACATGCCAACGGCCTCCGCATCGCACCGCAGCGCCACCGTTATTTTTGAACCGGACACATGGAGAATTTTTCCGGACAGGGATGGCGAGACAACCAGGTCGGATTGCAATGCCAGGGCGACATACAATGCCTGTTCAAGCAATGGTTTCCCGGCGCCCGCCGCCTGCCGCCATAGAGATTCGAGGGGGCGCAACGGCTCCGGCATCTGATTTTGCCTGCCCGGCATCACCGCGCCGTTCGCTGTGCGGGTCATGATTAAATCCAGCAGCTCCGGCATGCCCGACAGGTCGCAGGCGACCGCCACCACCGATTCACGGTGATAAAGGTTCGGACCGGACAGAAAACTTGACGACAGCATTTTCACGATAATTGAGCCCTTCAAAAAATTATCACACAGCCTATATTCCACACGGTATGCGCCATACAAATGGTATGGAAAAATAAGTGAGGTGAAAAAGACTTGAGACAAATGGTTGCGGGCGCAGTCTTCCGATAATATTTATCACTCATTTCCTGAAAACGTCACAATCACACCGCGTTTTTTGAAGTAGGATTGCATCATCTTGCGCCCTTGCCGGTTGTTCTGCATCAGGCGGGCGGGATCTACAGCCACACGCGCCTGACCGGTCGCCAACATGGCCGTTTTCAGGTGCTGGATGTGTATGTCGATATCTTCATTGCCATTTTGCAGCGAGGCGTAAACGTTTTCCAGGGATTGTTCTATTGTTAAGGCGGTCATGATTCTTGCTTTTTGAGGAAGGCAGAAGTTGTGCTGAGAGGCGCAGGCCGGCAATTCTACGGACAGTATTCCCTGCTTAGCGGGGAAAATACAGGGAATTTTTGCGATTTTGGGGTTGTGTTATAAAAGGGCCCGCTGCTGCGCTTTGAAATAATCATCAGCTTCCTTCATTAGCCATAAAATTCCCGCAAATGGAGCGGGGGATTTTTTCTTCGCGCCGGCAACTTTAAAGCGTGAACGGCCAACAGAGCATTTGTCGGCGGGTGATGTGACCGGCCCTGATTTATCCATCCCCAGTATTAATGAGTATCCGGCCTGAATGACGGTCTCTGCCCCTTGATTTTCCTGTCGTAATATCTGTAGAGTGGAAAGCTTCAGAAAAGAGATTGTGGGTCACAAGACCAAGGTTAGGGTTTGGGATGAGTACAGCCAGCACCGCCAATGGGCAAAAGCCGTCGGAAGCGGCTTCAGAAAAGAGATTGTGGGTCACAAGACCAAGGTTAGGGTTTGGGATGAGTACAGCCAGCACCGCCAATGGGCAAAAGCCGTCGGAAGCGTCTCCCGACGCCGCGCCGAAGCGCAGCTTCCTCGAACAATTGCGGTCCATCAAGCCCTATTGGGTGTCGGACCAGAAATGGAAGGCGCGGCTCCAGCTGGCCGGCATACTTGCGCTGATCGTGGCGGAAATCGCGCTGACGGCGGGCGTGAGTCTGGGCTTCCAGGCGGCGCTGAATGCGCTGGTGGCGAAGCAGGCGATGGGTTTCGCGATGGCGGGCGGGGCGACTCTCGCCGGGATCGGCGCGACCACCATGGCCACCACCGGCCGTGAATACATGACTCTTATGTTAAGCCATAACTGGCGCAAATGGCTGACCGGCAAGCTCAGCGACGCCTGGCTCACCGGCAAGTCCTACCTGCGGCTCCAGCACAGCAAGCGGTTCTCGCAGCATCCGGACCAGCGCATTGCGGAGACCGTCGGCAACGTGACCGGCTCTTCGCTCGGGCTCGGACTCGGGTTGTTCCGTTCTGTCATCGGGCTGGCGACTTTTTCGGTCATGCTCTGGCATATCGCGCCGATCATGGTCGGGGCTGCGCTTGGCTGCGCAGTCGTGGCCCATGTCGCGACGACGAAGATCGGCAAATCGATGCGCAAGTCCTGGAAGTTTCTTGCCGACGCCGAAGGGAAATTCCGCCACGCCCTGGCGCGTGTGCGCAACAATGCCAAGCCGATCGCGCTGGCCGGGCTCGAGCCGGTTGAAAAGGAAACCCTGCGCGAGGGGTTCGATAACATCGACAAGGGGCGCCGCGAATTTTACAAGCTCAACTGGCGCACGGGTCTCGTGAATTCCTTCAACATCAACAGCTCCTCTATCGTGCCGATCGCGCTCTCCGCGCCGAAATTTTTCGCCGGCACGGCCACGCTGGGCGGCCTTGAGCTGGCGCGGCAGGCCTATGGCCAGTTTTACAGCGCGCTGTGCTGGTTTCCGCAGGGCTATGCTCAGATCACGAACTGGTCGGCCAGCGTCGGCCAGATGATGGACTTCCAGAAAGACCTCGAGGAAAACAAGTCCGACATCACGACGCCGTTGCCCAAACCGCCGACGGCGGCGCCCACGCCCGAACTTCCGGCTGCACCCAACCCCATCAAGCCTTCCCCCGGGATAAAACCGTGAAAAACTTCCTCTCCAAAATTTTCAGGAAGCGCGCGCAGAAGCCTTCACCTCCGCCGCCGCCCAAGCAGGAACCGGTGCAACCGCCTAGCGTCGCCCTCCGCCATGAGGAAGGCTCGGACAAGGTCGTGTTCAAGGATCTCGTGCTGTACGACGCCGCGGGAGCCCCGCTGATCGATTTCGGCAGCGTCACGCTTGCGCCCGGCGACCGCATGATGATCTGCGGCCCGGCGGGCTGCGGCAAATCGGCTGCTCTGTCCGCCATGAGGAACTCCTGGATGCTCGGCGGCAGCGGCGAAATCACTGTTCCGCCGGAGATCCGCTTCGTGCCGCAGGAGGAGTATTTCCCCGACCGGACGCTGTTCGGCATCGTCTGCGCCCCCGACCCCGTTGCGCGCTTCACGCCGGAGCAGGTGGCGCAGGCGCTCACCGAGGCCGGCCTTGCTGAATTCGTCGGCGCCATGGACGATACGACGAAAAGAGGCGAATACTGGAAGAACACGCTGTCAGGCGGGCAGAAGAACAAGCTCTCCATCGCCGGCATCTTCCTGCACGCGGCTGACACGAAGGTGCTGATCGTCGATGAAATCACCGCCGCGCTGGATGCAAAATCCGAAGCAGAGCTCTATCCCCGGATACTGGAGCGCCTGCGCCACGGCATCGTCATCTGCGTCGCGCACCATGCCGTCCTCGCGCCCCAGCACAACGTCATCGCGACAGCGGCGGACGGCAAGGTCTCCTACACGAAAACGCCGCCGCCGGCCCTGCCTAAACCTCCCGGGCCGTAATTTAAAGATTGGATTTGTTTCCCATGTCAAATACAGAAGGTTCCGGCCAGGAAAAGGGTTATGCGGCGCTTGTGCAGTCCTTGCGCGAGCATCATAAAACCATCGATCCGCAAAATATTTCATGGCGGAAAGAACAGCTGCGCGCCATGCAGAAAATGCTGGAGGAAAATGAGGCGCGTTTTCTGGAGGCGCTGCGCAAGGACCTCAGGACAAACCCGACGGAAGGCGGGCTTTTGCAGCTGGGCCTGATCTCGTCTGAAATCACCCATGCGCTGAAGCACATCGACCGCTGGGCAAAGCCGCGAAAGGTGTCAACGCCGCTGCATCTCAAGCCCTCTTCCGCCCGCATTGTTCATGAACCGCTGGGCACCGCCCTGATTATGGGGGCCTGGAACTACCCGCTGCTCCTGACGTTGTCGCCGCTGGTGGGATGCATCGCCGCCGGCAATGCCGCCGTTATCAAGCCCTCCATGATGGCGCCGGCCACCTCCGCCCTGCTGGCGGAAACGCTGCCGCGCTATCTTGATAAAAAAGCCTTTCAGGTCGTCGAGGGCGATGTGCCCGAGGCAACCGCGCTATTGAAGGAACGCTTCGATACGATTTTCTATACCGGCAGCGCGCCGGTCGGCCGGATCGTCATGGCGGCGGCGGCAAAGCACTTGACGCCCGTCACCCTTGAACTGGGCGGCCAAAGCCCTTGCATCGTCGATCGTTCCGCCAACCTGAAAGTGGCGGCATTGCGCATCGTTTTTGCAAAATTCGCCAATGCGGGCCAGACCTGCGTGGCACCCAACCATATTTTCGTCCACAAGGACGTGGCGGATGAATTCACGGCAATCCTCAAGAAAACGATTACGGATTTTTACGGGCAGAACCCGCAGGCGAGCCCCGATTACGGCCGTATCGTCAATGCGCATCACCATCAGCGCCTTGTCGCCCTGATGAAGGGGCAGACTATCGCCTGCGGCGGCGGCAGCGACTCCCGCGACCTGTATATCGCGCCAACGCTTTTGACGAAGGTCGATCTTGCATCGCCCGTTATGCAGGAGGAAATATTCGGCCCCCTCCTGCCCATCATAACCATCGACGACCTGTCCGAGGCCTTTAATCATATCAGTGCAAACAGCCGTCCGCTGGCCGCCTACGTTTTTACCGGCAGCAAAAAAGTTATCGAGCAGGCGGAGAAGATTAACGCCGGCGCTGTGTGCATCAACAACGCCATGGTGCATTTAGGGGTGCATGACCTGCCCTTTGGCGGTGTCGGGGGAAGCGGTTTCGGGCAGTATCACGGCAAGGCCGGATTTGAAACATTTTCCCATGCCAAACCCATTTTCCGCAGCGGTTCCCTCGAGGCCGGGGCCCACTACCCGCCGTATGATAACCGCTTTAAGAAGCTCATCCGGCGGTGTTTCGGGCTGAAGTGAAGCCTGCTTTAAGGCGAAGGTTGTTTACCGC
Source organism: Alphaproteobacteria bacterium (assembly GCA_021413445.1). Classification (GTDB taxonomy): domain Bacteria; phylum Pseudomonadota; class Alphaproteobacteria; order Micavibrionales; family UBA2020; genus PALSA-926. Next base: position 16,520 of record JAIOQI010000051.1, read on the forward strand.
CCCAGGGCTTGCGCAGCAGTTGCTTGATTCCTTCGCCGGCCAGCATGACTTTAGACGCAGCGAAAGCGACACCCCGGCGCAGCGGCTTCCAGGCGGGAAACCGCATGTGTTTTACCGCCGAGAAAAGGCTGAAGTTTTCCTGCAGGGCGGGGGTTTTCGTGAGGCTGCCGTAAATATCCTCGGCCGTCACCTTGCCCAGCAGCGTGCCGAGCGCGACGCCGTGCCCGCCCAGCCCATGCACATACCGCACATGCCCGTCCGTTCCCATGCGCCCCGCATTCGGCAGCATGTCGATGGTCAGGCAGAGGGGTTCGTTGGCGACGAGGGGACGGTAGCCAAGGGGTTTGCCCGTGGCCTGCTTGAAGGAGTCCTTCAGGTTCGGCAGCAGCCTGAAAAGTTTTTTCGCGATCTTGCCGGGATCGGTTTTCAAGGCCCCCACCTTGGCCCCGAAAATGATGCGGCCCTGGCGGTCGATGGTGCCGTAAGCGACGTCAAGCTCATCGGTCGAGAAGGGGAGCCGCAGGCCCTGCGCCGCAGGCATGATGGCCTTGATGACATCGGGCGGCAGCGGGTCGGTCACGATCATGGTTGCCAGCAGTTCAAGCGTCCGGCGGCGCAGCGGTTTGAGGAACGGCACGACCTCCGCCATGCGGTGACCTCCCGCGCAAAGCATTTCTTTCGTGCCGATGTTCCCGCGCGCGGTCTGCACCTCGATGCCGTTGCCGCTGTCAGTGATATCCCTGACCGGCGTGTCTTCGTAAATCCTGACGCCCAGGTCGCGCGCGGCCTTTGCCAGCCCCAGCAGGTAAGGATAAGGCTCGATGCCGAACAGGCTGCCGTCCATGACCGGCACCTGCTGTTTGCCGCTGAGAATGACGTATCCCCGGCGCAGGTCGCAGTCGATGTTCTGGCTGCGGATAATTTGTTCCACCAGCGCCGGGCCCCCATTCACGAGCGCCAGCGCCTTCCTGCCGTCGTCGGGGGTCGCAAACATTTTCAGCACGGCGGCTTCGTCGCTCTCCTGAAATCCGGGGCCGACATGCCCGCCGTTTTTGCCTGAGGCGGCGGAACCCACCTTGCCGGCCTCGAGCAGGACGATGCTGATCGGCTGGCCTTTGTCGCGGGCCATCTGCGCGAGGTGCAGCGCGGCCGACAGGCCGGTATAGCCGCCGCCGACGATGACGACATCGGCTTTTTCACCCGCCGCGAATTGCGCGGGAGCAGGCGTCTGTTGCGGGCAGGAGGAGGCCTCCAGCTCGGTGATGCTGTGGATGGGCGCGGCGTTGCCATTGAACGCCTCGCGGAAATTATCCGGATGTGCAGGATCCAGCGCCATTATTCCTCGCAGGTGGGGTTTTTGATGCTGGCTGTCTTATACATAGAATTTGGGTGGAAAAGCAATGTTCCATGCAGGCGTACTGCAGTTTAGATTTTAAAGGGCTGCCTATTTAAATTATCATAATCACTGTTGAGCTTTTGTTAAAAATGATTTATTGTCAGCGTACTTTAAAATTATATTTTGTAAAAATGCCCATTGCGGCATTTTTCGTTCTGTGAGGAGACGGCCATGAAATTTACGCGAGTGACTGATTTCTTTAAGAAACTTCGCCAGACCCCCTTGGTCGGCTATTACCGCCCGGATGAGAATCAGGGCGACAATATCGTCATCCCGCATCTGGATATCCGCAACGAATCGCCTCTGGCCCTGCTGAAAACGCATAAGGCCATGGCGGTCGAGTTTGTCTCCAAAATGCGTCATACCTTTGGCTGGGCCTCGCGCATCCTGTTGCCGCTGATGCTGCCGGTCACGGATTATTTTTCGCACCGCTGGCTGAAAAAAACCAACAACCCCTATCTGAAGGAAATCGAGGAGACGGCCAAGGCCATCGGCAAAAGAGGCATTTACACGATGAGCATGAGCTATGAATGGGGCTGCACCTCGGGCGCCTATACGGTTGCGCCGGACAGCGCCATGCTGGCCCGCGTGATGGACTGGCCTTTCCCGCTGCTGGGCGACACCCTGGTCGTGGCGCATCAAAAGGGCGCCGCCGGCGATTTTCACAACGTGACCTGGCCCGGCTACAACGGCGTCGTGCAGGCGATGGCGCCCGGGCGCTTTTCGGCGACCATCAACCAGGCGCCCAAGGCGCAGACTAAAAAGAACGGGCTGCGCAACTGGGTTCACGGCCGCCTGCAGGTCAACAAGAAGCGCGGCGTGCTGCCGCCGCCGCACGCGCTGCGCAAGGCCTTTGAAACCGCCGCCAATTACGAGCAGGCGAAAAAGATGCTGATGGAAACGCCGCTGACGATGCCGGCGCTGTTCATCCTCGCCGGCACGAAAGAGGGCGAAGGCTGCGTGATCGAGCGCACGGCCGACAAGGCCTTTGTGCGCGAAATGACGGACGGCCGCGTCACCGTCGGCAACCTGTTTGAAAGCGAGCTGAAGGATTCCGGCGACAACTGGCTCTGCATCCGCGGCGACAGCCTGCAGCGCTCCGCCTATGCGCGTTCGATACCGGCCGGGCAGATTGCCGACAAAACCGGCTTCCCCTGGTTCACCAATGCCCCCGCTGAAAGTCAGTTAAGAACCTATTTCAGCCGCCTGGTCATGACCGCCGATGCCGGCAAAGGCACGCTGCAGGTCATGGGCACGGGCGGTGAAAAACCGGTGACCAAGATTTTCCGTCTCGAACCCTAATCAAGCCAAGGAGAAAGCTCATGCCCAAAGGAAAAAAATTCGCGACTTTCAAGGAATTCTGGCCGGAATACCTGCGCCTGCACAGCAAGCCGGTCACCCGCGCCGTCCATTACGTCGGCACGCTGGGCGGCCTCGCCCTGGCGGCGACAGGGATTGCGCTGTCCGCGCCTGCGCTGATCGCCTTGGCGCCGGTCTTTATCTACGGCATCCTTTTCCCCTCCCATCCCATTTTTGAAAAAAACCGCCCGGCCACGCTGAGAAACCCGGTCATGTCGGTCGGCGGCGATTTCAAGATGCTGTTTTGCTGGCTGACGGGACGGGTCAGGTCGGAGTTTAAAAAACACGGCCTGGATTATACAGGCAAGACGGGCAATAACCAAAACGACCCGCCCGCCGGATCGAGTGCACCAACCGCCGAAACACCCGAAGTCAAGCCCGCCTCACAACCGATTGGTTCCAAGCGCGGACTGCGCGGGATTTTCGGCAAGCGGGCAAAGACCGCTGCGGTTCAGAAGCCTGCGGCGCCGTCACAGGGATCTCAGCCTAAAATATAGCCTAGCGGTGTTGCCCCGCCAGCAGGGCGAGCGCCTGTTCATGCAGTGCCGGGGTGCCGGCGGCAATGACGCGGCCATCTGAGTGAAGGCCAAGGGGTTTTCCCTGCCAGTCGCTAATGCAGCCGCCAGCGCCTTCGATCACCGGCACCAGCGCCAGATAGTCGTAGGGCTGCAACTCTGTTTCCAGCACCAGATCGATAAAGCCCAGCGCCAGCAAGCCAAAGATGTAGCAGTCGCCGCCGAACCGCCTGAGCTGCACTGAAGACGACAGCGCGGCATAAGCCTTGGCGTCCGCGCCGCGGAACGTTTCGGGTGATGTCGTGTAGAGCACGGCGTGGCTCAGCTGCTCGCAGCGCCGCGCCGTTGATTTTTTGCCGTTAAACAAGGTGGGCTGGCCTGTGGCGCCGACCCACCTTTCATCCAGGGCCGGCATATCGATCACGCCCAGTACCGGCCGGCCGTGTTCCAGCAGCGCAATCAGCGTGCCGAACAAAGGCATGCCGGTAATGAAGCTTTTGGTGCCATCAATCGGGTCAATGACCCAGGTATAACGCCGATCCACATCCTGCCGGCCGTACTCTTCGCCAAAAATTCCATGATCGGGGAAATGTTGCTGGATCAGGCGCCGCAGCGCCGCCTCGGTCTCCCGGTCGGCGATCGTGACCGGCTGGTCGGCGGATTTATGCTCCACCTTGAGTGGTTGACGAAAATAGCGCCCGGAAATCGTCCGTGCGGTATCGGCCAGTTCCCCTGCGAAGTGCGTGAAGTCGGCAAGCGGTTGATTCATTTTGCGGCCTTCCGGTATCAGGGCTTCGGCGGCTTCTTGTCGCGCCCCGGCCATGTTTTCCCGATGGCCTTCAGCATCTCTTCCGTGGCAGGGCGGAATTGCTTGTCCGGATTGTCGCTGGCAGCTGTCCGCCAGCTCCGTTTCAGTCCCAGTTCCCGGCGCTTTTCCGGCCACCTGACAAGACCCCAGTCGCCGTTCTTGTCGAGGGTGAGCGCCGTGAAATTCACCACCCAGTCGCCGGAATTGAGGTAGAGCACCCCGTCTTTCTGCTCCTTGATCGCCTCTACATGGAAGTGACCGCAGATCACGCCCTTATAGCCGTTTTTCCGTGCGTAGTCGGTGATGAGCTGCTCGCGCTTTTTGTTGCTGCCCAGAAGTTTTTCTGCGCCATGCCGGCCGCGGCCGATCAGCGTCAGCGGCCGTCCGAGCAGCCTGTCGGCGGCCTTGTCTGCCGTCGCGCTGGCCTTGTTGAACAGGAGGTTCAACTGGTCGCCGATCCTGTAAAGGACCGGCGGCATTTTGGCGTGAATATTTTTTGCTTCCATGGCATCAAAAAAGTCGCCGTGGGCGATCAGCAGGCGCCGCCCCCTGGGGTCAACCATGTCCAGCGATTTCTCGAAGCGCATGCCCATGATTGTCTTGCCGAAAAGACCCATCTGGCGCAGCTCGATGTCGTGGTTGCCGGGGATATAGATCACCTCCGTGCCTTCCGCGATCTTGCGGTTGATGGCGTCGAGGACGCGCTTTTGCGCCTCAGGGAATTCGGCTGACGCGTGGGTGATGAGACGGCGGCCATCGATGATGTCGCCGTTCAGGATGAGCCGGTCGCACCTGATATTCTGCAGGAATTCGCACAGCAGGTCGGCCGCATCATTCGGCCTGCCCAGATGCGTGTCCGAAATGATGACCAGCGGGTAATATTCGGGGGCGGCGGCGCTTCCACTTTTCTTTCGCATGCGCAGGCTTCCTGTTAAGTTGAAGTCAAAGAGAATAGATGTTTATCAGGGAAAATACAGGGAATTTTTGCGCTTTCGGATGAGCAATTATCGCGCAATGGCGTGCTACATCCTTGAAATATTGACCAAATCCGGAGTGCCGGCAAAAACACACCCAAAAATAACAGGGAATATTTCTGAAGGATCAGGGAAATTATAAGGGAGGGGCTGTTATTTCGATATGGGTCTGCTAGCAGGTGGCGCCAGCAGTTCCATGGATCTCCCGCACCGTTCCCAGCAACGTATCAGTGGGGACCTTTCATGGCATGCTTCTTCTTGAGATCGAACTGGTAGCCGAGGCTCGCCGTCAGCTGGCCGGCAAAGAAATGGTGGCTGGCGCTGCCGTTGCCCTTGCCGAGGACGAAGGCGTTGACGTAGTCGGCATAGACACCCTTGCCGACGAATTCGACGTAGACGCGGTCGCGCACGGATACGCGCAGGCCGGTTTCGACGCCGGCGATCCAGCCCGCGACCTTGTAGTTGTTGTTCAGCCTCTGGCCGAACAGCGTCACGTCTGTGCGCGGGATCACCACGCCAGCGCCGGGCTTGACCATCCAGGTCACGCGCAGGTTGCGGTCCTTATAGAAGTCAAACTTGCGCACCGCGTTGATCATCCAGAAGTTCGCGCCGTCAGTGTGTTCGAAGTGCAGGAAGTTCGCGGGATCGAGGATCGTATCCTTGTCAACCGGAACGCCGTTGAAGTGGCCGGTGACGCGGACCTTCTGGTAGTCGGTAACGACGTATTTCGCATGGTCGTAGTTCAGTTCGACCGCCCATTTGTCGTTGATGTGATAACCAATACGGAAGACATCCTGCGGGATGGTCGGGTTGAGGACGTCCCTGAGGATGCGGTCGAACTGCGGCCGATCGTGCGCCGTCGCGTCGTGGATGGTGAAATCATAGTTGTCAACGCGGCCGGTGGCGGGGTTATAACGGTTGCTTTCGTTCTTGAAGTGGATGGTGCTTTTGCCATACCACGCGCGGGTATATCCCCAGGCAGCGTAGAAACGGTGGCCGTCATAGCTGTTCTTTTCCTTGACGTCAGGCAAAGATTCCGCACGCGCCGGTGCTTGCGCCCTGGCGTTGAACAGGGTTGATACAAACAGGGCCGCGCCCAAAATCGCCTTCTTCATATTCATCGTCTCGTCTCCTTTTAAAAGTTCAAACGTAAATTCACATCGGCCCCCAGTCGGAACGGGGCGCGCACTTTCTTGCAATCGCCGGTCGCGACATAGTCCGCTAACGGATCGTCCCAGGGTTTTGCCGGTTTAACGTATAGTAAAGTAAATGTCTTATGTCAATATATATCTTATGTTAATATGAATTATCTTTATTTATCAATGCAATAGTCAGGCAGAGATTATTCAGAGGACCAAGGATAGTTTCTTTCATCAACTGCCATTGGTTCCGTAGGGCGCGGGAGAGGTCTTTCCGCAGAGCAACAAAAGCGGTTTAATCATTTATGGTTTATATTCACAGCACTTGTGCTGATGCTTTCTGGGCGGCTGCTTTCAAGCGCGCCGGCAGCAGCAGTGACAGCATGGCCGCGACAATAAGTGTTCCGGCGTACATTGCCACCGGATGCTGATGCGATGCCGGGCTGGAAGGCTGATCCAGGAAAATCCCCAGCATCGCAGTTCCGGACACGCCGCCCATGTAGCGCAATGTAGAGATCATACCGCCCGCCATGCCAGCATGGGCATGCCCGACCGTGCTCATCGACGAAGCCTGCGCCGGCGGCGTGGTAAAGCCGATTCCGGCGCCGATCAGCAGCAATCCGGGTATCACCTCGGAAGGCGCCTGTATGGATTGAAAATCCCGAAACCACCATAGGCCCGCCAGCGCAAGAAGCGACCCCATCAGCGCCTGCATCCGCGCACCGATGGTTTCGGTCAGGCGCCCGCCGATAATCGAACTCAGCATCATGGCCAGCGTCAGCGCCAGCAGCGCATGTCCTGTCGTCCGCGCCCCCACGCCGCGCACCTTGTCAAAGAAAACCGGCAACTGGAACAACAGCGGATACATCGCCATGTTCTGAAGGGCGATAATCGTGCCACCGCCGAAAAACGCGCCTTTTTTAAAGAGTGAAAAATCGACCACCGGCGATATGACGCGGCGCTCCTGGAAAGGAAAAGCCATAAGCAATGCAATGCCAAGCCCGCCGAGCCACCATGATGCGCCGCCCGGCACGCGCAGCGCGACAATGAGCAACGTCAGGCCGACGGACAACAGCAGGCTGCCGCGCCAGTCGAAAGGCAGCCTGTCTGCCTTCGCCCGCGCTTTGGTGAACATGGCGTGCGACTTCAGCACCAGAAATAAAGAGAGGCCGATCACCGGCAGGTTGGCTCCGAATACGGCGCGCCAGCCGAAACTTTCGGTCAGTTCTCCGCCAAGCAGCGGGCCTATCGCCGCCGCCAGCCCCATGCAGGCGCCCATCATCCCGAAGACGCGCGCCCGCTTTTCATGAGGCGTCTGGTTGCGCAGAATGGCCATCGTGGCCGGCACGGTGCAGGCGCCGCCGGATGCCATGAGCACGCGCGCCAAAGCAAGTAAATGGGCGTCGCTCGCCAGCAGCCCAAGCATAGCCCCCGTTGCAACAAGAAGAAGGCCCATGATCAGCGTATGACCGTGGCCGATCAGATCACCCAGTTTCCCGCCGATGCTCTGCAACGCAATGCTGGTGATCAGGTAGCTCAGGACCAGCCACGAGGTCAGGCTGGAAATATTCACGCCGGTGTCATGCCCGATACTGGGAAGGGCGACGGCAATCATCGTGCTGCCCAGGGGCGCGAGCGATGCCGCAAGCAACATACCGGTCAGCGCCGAGAACGGCAGCCCCGGATGTAATTCATGCGCAGAAGTGTCTGTTGTTTTTTGCGTCATCTGTTGCGCGTTATCGCCCTGCATTGCAGTAAATAAAGTTTGTCACCAGCAAACGCCCATTCAATATCCAGACCCTTGCCATAGCAGGCTTCGCAACGCGCCGCCAGAGCATGCAGCTCGGCGAGCATCGCCTCGTTCAGGCATAAAACGCTGACGCGGTCTTCGGCGACGGGTTTTTCCATGACCCCGCCTTCCGGGTGGCTGGACAGCTCAATATATTTCTCACCGGCGATGCAACGCAGCACGCGGCCCTGTGCGTCGAGCACATGGTTATCCGGTATCACCAGCCCGCCGACGACAGCCTCTCCAAGGCCCCAGGCCGCTTCAATGACACGCTCATCGCCGCCCGTCAGCGGATTTTTGGTGAACATCACGCCCGCGCAATCAGGCTCGACCATGCGCTGCACCACCACGCCGATGCGCGGCGTTTCGTCCATGCCCAGTTTGCGCCGGTAGGCGCGGGCCGATTCAGTATGCGCGGATTCCCGCACCTTCAGCACCGCGTCAGACAGCAGGCTTTCGTGACGGACGTTCAGGATCGTGATATGCTGACCGGCGAAGCTGGCGCCTTCAGAATCCTCGCCGACGGCAGACGAACGCACAGCGCAGGGCCCGGCCAGCCGGATGAATTCGTCACGCATATTTCGCATGGTTTCTGCATGTCCCCTGAACACGTCCTCGACGTGGGTCGTTGCCAGCGCAAAGCCCGGAGGAACGGGAAGCCCCGCGCGCAGCGAACGCGCCAGTGACGCGGCCTTTCCGCCGAAACGGGATTCATCGAAAGCCTCTTCCAGGGGGGTGGGGCTCAACGCACAGCCTCCACGAGATGAACCTCGCCTTTATCGCCGTCAACACGGATGCGCGCGCCATCTGCGAAAACAGCCGTCGCCTTGCGCGTTCCCACCACGGACGGAATCCCGTATTCGCGGGCAACGATGGCCGCATGGGAAAGCTGGCCGCCGCCGTCGGTGACGATAGCGCCCAGCAACGGCAGAACCACGTTAAAGGCGGCGCTGGTGTTGCGCGTGACGAGGATATCGCCCTGCTGCAGCCGGTTGAAATCCTGCGGGCCGTTGACGATGCGGGCGATGCCTTCATAAACACCCGGATGGACGGGAAGACCCGTGACGCTTTTCGGCGCGGAAGAATCCTTGGTTTGCCGCTTGTCCGGAGCGGTAAAAATATTCCCGATCACGGCACCCATGGCCCGTGCGCCCGCCCGCGATTTTTTCGGCAGCCACTCGGCCGGCGGCGGTCCTGACGGCGCTGCCCCAAGCCATGCCGGCGCGTCTGCGACCGTCTTCGTTGTGCGCCATGTCTGACGACGGACCAGCTCCGCAATGCCGGGTTCTTTACTGCCGGTGAGCATGCCGATGATCTCGTCGTGGCTGGCATCGATCGCGAGCGCGGCGTCCGGCAAAAGGCCCTTCGCTGCAAGACGGCGCCCCGCTTCAAGAATCGCCCGCCGCGCGATCCCCGTCGCCCAGTTGTCGTTATAAATCCCGCGCTCGTCGCGCAGCCGGTACATGAAGCGCGCTTCTTCAAGCAGGGCGTCGAACTGCGCACGTTGGGCTTCCGGCACTTTCGCCCGCAGCGCATCACGGCGTTTGATAAAATCTCCCTCGCGGTCGGTTACATCGGAAGCGCTGAACATCGTCCCCAGCAGCATCTCCGGCATTTCCAGCGCATATTTTTCGCTGATATCGTAACCGGAAACGGCGCGATAACCGATCTCCTCCAGAAATTCCTGCAACGGAGCGGCGATCCCATCCTTCTGTTTTAATTCGTCCAGCACCGACTGGGCATCACGACCACGGACGCTTTCGGCAGTAATCCCCTTCGATTTAAGCGCTTCCTGCAGGCGTCCCAGCGTTCCCGCTCCCCGCGAGACCGGCGTCGCGCCCTTGAGCACGCCCAGCACTTCTCCCGAGGTCAGGCCCGTCCAGCGTTGCGTTTCCGCCAGAAAATGCCCCACGGCAAAGCAGCTGGGAACCGTGAAAATATGGTGCCGGTAAATCATCTCGCCCAGATTCGCTTTGATGTCCGCGAGATAGGCCAGAAAATCCGCATCGCTCAGCGCGGCGATATCCATCTTCTGGAGCTTGCGGTTGCGGGCGATTGAATCCGGCTTATATTCTTCGTCCCAGCGCCGCATGTCGTCATGCCAAATTTTCCGCGCAAGAACATCCCGCCCGAAAGAAAGCCTCTTGCGCATGGCGGGGTGCAGCCTGGCCAGCAACATGAAAATAAATCGCGGCGGCAGGCCCGTCGCGCTCTCCGGCGCGCCGACGGCGATGGCCTTCATGTAGCAAAAATCGTTGACGACCTTCGCGCAAAAATAATCAAGCAGCAGGCCATAGCGTGTCGTACCTTCGCTGAAGCCGCGCGCAAAATGCTCGGGGAAAATACCGCTTATGTAGCGCGTCATCGGCCTTGAAAAATGCGTTTCTTCCAGTTCCCATGATCCGGGGCCCGGAGCTTTGAATTCAACTTGCGACATTTTACCATGCCCTTTTCTGTGTTTATTGTTGTGAGCCCCACAATAAAGCCACTTCATATCAAAGCAAGGGGGTAGCGTTCAGCTCAATCTAGTTTTGACTATCTCTTTACCCTGTCGCTCGAGGCGCTCGACCGGTTTTCTGCTTTTTGCCATTGCCAACTCGTAGAAAACAAGGCTGCTCCTCAGGAGCTTCAGAGCGGCGAATAAATTTCTGCCACCTTTTGTTGTCTGTATCTCCGATTCTTTTCGCATAAATCCACGCGAGCCACGCATAGAGCCCATGGCTGGAAAGGGGATGGAGATCTATGGCGAGACGAATGCAAGCTAAGTAGTTGAATAATAATAATTAATTTATATGGGTTATTCCCATTTTTTATTTGACATAATAAAGTATATAGACTATACTGTTTTCAGCTTAATAAACAAGAGGAGAAGAACATGTCCACAAACACAGACTTCTTAAGCGGCGACAAAATGCCTGATGGCAGCATCTTTTTGGGAGAAGGTCTCTTCGCGATGCCGATGGACGCGGAAAAAAAGATGACTTCAAAAGAAGCCGATGAATATATTTACAAGTTGAACAGGAAAAATGCTCTTGGGCACAGTGACTGGCGTTTACCGTCTCCTGAGGAGCAGAAATTCGTGTTTGCTAATCAAGAAAAAGGTGCGCTGAAGGGCACGTTTAATAATGCTTCCAATTATTGGAACGAGAAACAGGTTAATGTGAGGTATAATATGATCACGTACATATTGGCCTCTTTCAAAGATAGCTTGAAAGTAATTCTTCTACCTAAGCGTACCGGGTTTGTGCGCTGTGTTCGTACAAATTCACCGCGCTTTGTTTATTAATGACGGCTAAGTCCTATCGAACCTAAAGGCGGACTGAATTGTTTACTTCCTCTCCCACACTGTCACTTCTGAGATGGTATGCTGAAATTTACGACGCGTCTCGCGGATGATAAAAGGTATGTCCTTCGTATCCAGCAGTCGGAAATGGGTAGCCAGAATGTTCTTCAATCCATCCATAGTCGTATAATTTTCACCAGTCGACGCCTTGAACCCGCCGAGCCATTTGGCGCGCTCGGTGAACTCCTCTAGCCAAGTATAGGGCGAAGTCAGGATCAGAAGACCGCCGGGATTGATGCGCTCATGGATCATGCCGAGGAATTTGGCTGGGTCATAGAGTCTGTCGAGCAGGTTGCCGGCGAAAACCAGATCGTAGCCCGTAAACTTAGCCGCCAGGTTGCAGGCGTCCCCCTGAACAAAGGAAATTTTATCGGCGACCTTGTCCAGTCCCAGCCTGTCCAGTCGTGCTTCCTTGTAGGTGATGAGTTCCCCCTCGTCCTGAACCACATAGCGCTGGGTGCCGGTTTTCTGGAGGTTGGTCGGCGCCTGAATCAGCCGCGCCGAGAAATCCAGCGCATCCACATGGCTGAACGTTTTTGCCAGCTCGAAACTGGCGCGCCCCGCCGCGCAACCCACATCCAGCACTTTTTCCGTTTTCCTGCCCTTAATATATTCAAGGCAGAGTTTTGCGCAGGCAGCGGGAAAATTGGGCACGCCGAAATATTCATCGCCGTAGTGGAATTCGATGTACTGCGAAACGATTTTGTCGGTCTCGTAGATATTCGGTTCCGTCATTTTGAGTTCCTCCCCCTCTACATAGCGCAGTCCGGCGTTCTGGAAGAAATGGCGGCGGAATGCATAGCGCGCGTCTTTAATGGCGACATTGCCCGTCGAAATCCAGCACCCGCCCTTGAAGATATTGTGCTTACCGTCGAAAGTTGGGGTAGAAAAATCATCATAGGCGGGATGAACCTCAAAGCCCTCGAAGGCATCCATCGGTGTTTCCGTCCATTGCCAGACATTGCCGATAATATCATAGAATCCGCCCAAAAAGGCGAACTGGTTCACGGGACAGGCTGACATGTAGTGCTCAAGATTGATATTGCCGGGCGCCCTGTCCCAGTATGGCTCGTCGGTATCTGCCAACTTGCGCAGCAGTGACCATTCTGCCTCGGTCGGCATACGGATGTGCCTGCTCGTCTTTACGGACCTCCAGTTGCAGAAGGCCTTGGCCTCGAGATAGTTGATCTCCACCGGCCAGTCCCAAGGCATGTCAATCACTTCCAGCATGGTGCGATACTTAAATCCGCCGCCGTCCTCAACCCAGTAGGCGGGATGTATTGCATTTTTGAATGTCACCCATGCCCAGCCCTCTGCCGTCCAGTGCTGGCGCACCATATAGCCGCCGTCCTTGACAAAGGCCAGGAACTCCCGATTTGATACAATGTATTTGCTGGCACGAAAGGGCTCCACCTGCACGGTCTCACGCCCGTACTCATTGTCCCAGCCGTAAAGGGGATTGCTCCTGTCCTTGCCCAGCGTGACGGTTCCCCCTGCCACTGGCAACAGTTCGTTTTCGGGCGCCGCCCCGCTCTGGCGGCAGATATTGCCCCAGAGCGGATGCTGCCTGACATGCTTCAGCGGCAGCTCGCGGAGCAGGACGGCGGAAGTTTCAAGGTGGATGCGCTCATGTTCGATCCCCATCATCACGATCCACAGCGGGTCATCCCAGCCGACGGGTAGCGTGACAGGGCAGGCGCGGATAAAACGGTCGACGACAGCGCGGGCCTTGTCGCGGTATGACTTGATCTCAGCCGGCGCCGGCCAGTCGTAATGTTTTTCGTTCAGGTCGTCCCAGGACATTTCATCGACGCCAACGGCAAACATGGACTCCAGCCCTAGATCAATACGTTCCTTGATTAATCCGGCCACATTCAGCTTGTTGATGAAAAAGACCGCCGTGTGCCCGTAATAGAAAATCAAGGGGTGCCGCAGGGGATTGGCGCTGGCGTAAAATGCCTCATCCCCATTCAGGCATTCGAACAGGGATTCATACAGGGAAAAAGTTTTGTGAAAATATTCGAGGATCTCCAGGCGCCGGGCTTCCGGGTCCGGCCCGTCCAGCACAACGGTGTGGGTTTTGAATAGGTCGTGATCGCTTGCAAATAAAACATCTTTGCTTTTAGACCGCTTCATTTCCCACTCCTTCCTCTTAATAGCGTAACATTCGTACATGCAAGAATCATTTTTATCAATGATGGCTTTTTGTTGGCGTATAATCATTTAGGTTCTTTGTTTTTAAAGAAGTTTACCTTCTAAAGAAACCTTTCTTATCGCTGACGAAAGCATCCAAAGAACTTAAAATTTCTGTTCCGACGATGACGAGCGTCACCATGAAACTCATCGAGATGGGTATTCTGGAGGAAATGACCGGCCGGGCGCGCAACAGGTTGTTCGTGTATAAAAACTATCTGGCCATCCTGACCTCCGGTACGGATCCGTTGTCCTAATGCCGCGCCATTTACGGATCATACGCTATCACACAATAGTATGGAAATAGCCGGGGCGCCGGCTTAACTAATCAGTAGTAATCTGGGTGGCCGCTCCAATCCTGTTTTCGGGGCACGATGCAGACATGGAGGAACGGGACAGCCGGGATATTCAACGGCAATGCGCCATAGATTGCCAATTCCGAATGAGAAAGATGCAGCTTTACCAAACTCCACATAGTGAAGATCATAACAATTCTCTCTCAGAAAAACGTCGAAGTCGCCCGCTTCCCCTTCCTGTTGAAAAAGACTCAGCAGTTCCGCGCGCGTTGCAGGCATGTCTATTCGTTTTTGCGCCTGATCATTACGCAGGCCTTCCGTAGCCGCCTCGTTATAGCTGCAAAGGTAAGTATCGATCGCAACCGGTGCCCTGTCTGCATGAAAGGAATAAACATCCGTCGGCACGGCCTCGGAGATTCCGTCGCGCTGATAATGCGGGACGCACTCAAGGCTGGGGGAGAGTCCCCGCTCCCGCAATAGCAGTTGGTCTGCAAGAAGTATGTCGGCAGCAGCCCTACCATTAGCGCTTAAATTCAGGCTACGAAGAAAGTCCTCATCAAGAGAGGTTATTTCATCTTCACCGTTAAGGCATTGCGCCAATTCGTCGAAGTCTCCGGCCAGTGTGCGCGGCCAGCAGATAGCATTAACTGTCGGCCCGAACGGACTCGACACAAGCTCCTCAAAGCTATCGACAACCCTGATCCGGTCATAGCCTGCGGGCGCGATGAAATGGGCCGTTTTTATCAAGAAATGTCTCCTAAAAACTGTTGTGGTAAAAAAGCATTCGACAGGGTAAATTACCAGAAATTCACTCAGGAGCAACCCATGCAAAAAGTCGTCGCTCTCGACTTTGAAACCGCGAACTATCCTCGCGACAGCGCGATTGCGCTGGGGGTTTCCATCGTCCAGGACAACGTCATTACAGAGCGCAAGGCATGGCTGTTTCGCCCGCCGGGCCATAGTATTTACATTCGGCCGGATTTTATAGCGATCCACGGCATTCGTCCGGCAGACCTGAGGGACAAGCCCCACTTCCCGGAGATCTGGCCCGAGATCGAGGCCTGCCTAGAAGGCGCTGACTTGCTGATCGCGCATAATGTCGGCTTCGACCGCAGTGTGCTTTACGGCGTGACGCAGCATTACGGTATTGATCTGCCTCGTTATAACTGGCAATGCACGGTCAATATCGCGCGGACGGCATGGCCGCATCTTCCCAATCACAAACTGCCGACCGTTTGCGAACATCTTGGCATAGAGCTCAAGCACCATGATCCAGCCAGCGATGCTGAGGCCTGCGCCAGAATTTTTCTGTCCTCCGGATCGTGCGCGGAGACAGACGCTCTCGTTGAATACAACAGGCTTTATCAGGGAAACCAGAGGACGGAGCATACGGTTGCAGCGGCGCAATATAGGCTCGGCCTCAGGTACTGTGAGGGCGACGGCGTGGCGCAAAATCATGCCAAGGCAATAAACTGTTTCCGCAAGGCTGCCGAGCAGGGGCACGCTGAAGCGCGGCAGCACCTGGAAGCCCTGGATCGCATGACCACATGAAAAAAGAATTCTGGTTTGAGCGGTGGAAAAAACAAGAGATCGGCTTCCATCAGGCCGATATCAACCCCTATCTGCATCAGTTCTGGCATGAGCTGAAATGCGCCCCCGGGGATCAGGTCTTTGTGCCGCTGTGCGGTAAAAGCCAGGACATGGTATGGCTGCAACAGCAAGGGCACCCCGTTCTGGGCGTAGAGCTGAGCCCGACAGCGGTGGAGGCATTTTTTAAAGAAAACGGAACTGTGCCGCAACGGCATAAACAGGGAGCCTTCGATGTCAGCGAAAGCGGCAGCATCAGGATCCTGTGTGGCGACTTCTTTGACTTGGAGCGGGAAGACCTGCAAGCAGTGAAAGCCGTCTATGACCGCGCCGCTCTGATTGCCCTGCCGCCCGAGATGCGCAAGAGGTATGTCTCTCACCTGATGCGCGCTCTTCCTGCGGGCGCGCAGGTTTTACTAATAACGATCGAATACCCCCAGGAACAGATGGAAGGCCCACCTTTTTCTGTATCTGCGGAGGAGGTCAAAAGCCTTTATGGCGCACAAGTAGAAATACGGCTACTCGAACGCAGCGGTGTTTTAGCAGAAAACCCCCGATTTAAAGAACGCGGGCTGAATCATCTGCACGAGAACGTTTTTCTAATCAAAAGAATCTCTGCGGCTGAAAGTTAGCGCGCTAAGGGAAATGCGTTCCGATGTTTTTGTCGGACGACTCATCCACAAGAGCTTTGAGATCGCCTAGATTCTCAGCCCCAAAATCCTAACCCTTTGAAAATCCGCCGAACCCCGAAAATGGCCAACTGAGAGAATTGCAGTATTGGGCAGGAAATCAGGGATTCTCAGTAGTTCGGCAGAAAAGCAGATGCGTGAAATACCCGCCAACAGCGCACGTTTCTGCGCTCTTTCTCTCATATGACGGGGAAGGCCAGACTAGATGGTTGGGGGGCAGTCCAGCGATAACCTTTCTCATTATTTTATTCTAAAATGCCTTTATTTAAAAGATTCCAAGCGCTTTTGGTAATATGAAGAGTAGCATTCTTGCTGTCTGTACTATTGATAGTCAGGATTCTTTTATCTTGAAGCCCTTTATATACATTTGCCAGATGCATGTGTTGGGGAATACTATTCCCTAAAGCAAGAACATTCAGATAAAAAGTTCTCTCACCCCTTTCTAGCTGCTGAAGCAGAATGCTTTTTTCGTCTTCATTGAGTGTGTTAAAGGCACTCTTCAAAAGCCTGTGAGTTTGCCACAATTCTTTGAATCTTTTTACACCCCATTCTATGGAGCCTGCGGTACCGACAGCTATAAAAATATATCCCGTCCAAGACAAATTTTGCGGTGCAAAATGTATTAATGTAATTCCCACCAATAAAAAATGTAGCGGCTTACTAATTTTCCTCCAAACTGCTGTTATCAATTCCATGGCAATATCATCCAGTCACTAAGAGAGTAAAAATTATAAAATGGTTGGGGTGCTAGGGATCGAACCTAGGAATGGCGGTACCAAAAACCGCTGCCTTACCGCTTGGCTACACCCCAATAAAACAATGCTTGCCAGAAAAATTGGCAGCTCCGGGACAATATAAAAAAAAACGGCTTTCTGCAAGCGCCAACGCAAGGGAATATTTTTTTATTTAAAAACAGCAACTTAGGGGGCTTCGCGCCGCTGCCGCCGAGGGCTGCGGGAGAGGGGGCGACTTTAGCGCTGTGATTTGGCGGGAAAATATGATAGGTTTCACCATAATAACAAAAATTCAGTTCTGAAGAGTTTCCTCTCAACCGCAAGGGACGCCCTCCGCATGGCAACGGTCAATAAATTCGGCACGACAAGACTTCTGGATCCTGCGCATACGCAGTTTCACGGCCAGGAGCGCGTCAATGCCGAGATCTTCACGGCCATGGAGCTTCTGGGGCGTAAGCTTGAGCGCGCCGAGTCCGAGCGGGACCGCCTGGCGCGCCGCCTGGCCCTGATTGAATCGGCGGCGACGGTGGACGAGAGAACCGGCAAGCTGTATCTGCCGGTGTTGATGGATCAGGCCCTGCCGTCGCGCGTGGCGGAAAGCGCGCCGCCGAAATGGGTGGCGGCCTCTTCCCTGACGAGCGGCCTGATCGCGTTTTTTGCCCTGGGCCTTGTCCTGTTTCAAAATTCCGCGCCGGCCCTGACGAAGGAACAGCTCACGTTGCTGGACAACCTGAAATCGCCCCGCTTCACGCTGGCGGCGCCTGAGAACAAGCCGTGGAAGAGCTTCGCAACAACAACGCCGGTGCTGTTGCCCGACGCCGTCAAGACAGAGGCCGTGCCGGAAGTCGTGTTGAGCGAGGATGAGATCGCCGCGACGCCGCCGGCTATCGAAAGCGCCGCAGAAAATAATGTCGTAGAAAATAAAGATATTCCCGTCGTTGCAACAGCGGCGTCCGCCGATCCCTTGCCGGATTCCTCGCTGCCGGAAAATCTAAAGCAGCTTGAAACCCGCGCTTATCAGGGAATCCCCGAGGCGCAGCATGATCTGGCGGCGCTCTATGCTTCCGGCAAGTCGGTGGCGCGGGACTATCCGCGGGCCATTTACTGGTTTGGCCAGGCCGCCGACGGCGGCGTGGCGAACGCGCATTATAACCTGGGCGTGATCTACCAGCAGGGGCTGGGGGTCAAGCCGGACATGCACAAGGCGATCGCCTGGTACGAAAAGGCGGCGGAGCTGGGGCATCCGGAAGCCATGTATAACCTGGGCATTGCCTATATCCAGGGCGTCGGGGTCAAGACGAACATCGAGCGCGGCGTTTCATACTTCAAGCGCGCGGCGAATGCCGGCGTCGTGCAGGCGGCCTATAACCTGGGCGTGCTGTACGAAAGCAATTTCATCGGCGCGATCGACACCGGCAAGGCCCTGGAGTGGTATAAGCTTGCCGCCGCGAAAGGTCATGCGGAAGCACATGATGCCGTCAGCCGCCTGGAAACTGCGACGGACCAGGCCTCGACGCTGGAGAATACCGTGGAGCCGGCGGCGGGCGAATAGCTTTACCGCAGCATACCGGCTTGAGTAACCCACCAATCCTTATGATTTCTTTTCAGCATGCTGGCGGCGGCCTGGGCTAATTCTGCGCTATCGTAAATGCCGAAACAGGTGGCGCCGCTGCCGGAAAGGCGGTGCAGCAGGCATCCCGGCGTTGCCGCCAGCGCGGCCAGCACGCCGCGGATGGCGGGGGTGACGGTGATCGCGGCGTCGGTCAGGTCGTTGCGGCAGGCCTTGAGGCTGGCGATCCATTCGCCGGTTGATTTTTGCGGCCCGAAAATCCGGATCGGCGCGCTGAAGCCGTGCTGGAAATTCCCAAACACTTGCGGCGTCGGGGTCGGGACCAGCGGATTGGCCAGCACGAAATGCAGATCCGGTAGTTCAGGCAGGGGGGTTATTTTTTCACCGATGCCCTCCGCCCAGAGCGGTTTTTGGTGCAGGCAGGCCGGGACATCGGCGCCCAGTTTTTGCGCGATCTGCAGCAGCGGCGCGGGTTCCTCCGGCAGGTTCCAGAGTTTGACCAGGCCTTTCAGCGCCGCCGCGGCATCCGCCGAGCCGCCGCCGATGCCGGAGGCGACCGGCAGGTTCTTGGTCAGGCGTATCTTGCCGCGCGGGGAAATTTTGTAATGCGCGGCGAGAAGCGCGGCCGCCTTGCAGACCAGGTTGTCTTCGGGGTTTCCCAGCTGCGCCGCAAAAGGCCCTTCCGTTTCGATTTGCAGGCGGTCGTGCGGCGACAGCGCCAGCTCATCGCCGGCATCCGTGAAAACCATCAGGCTTTGCAGGGTGTGATACCCGTCCGTCCGCTTCCCCGTCACATGCAGGAACAGGTTGAGCTTGGCGGGGGCGAATATATGGAGGGGGCTAGGGGGCACTTTCGGGATTCGCGGGTTCCGTCATCTCCACGGCGCAGCGGCCTTCGGTGCAGTGCAGGGCTTTGACCTGCGGACGGTCGGGCTGCTGCTGCCGGCATTTGACGAGTTTGGCCTGGAGGTCGAACCAGTTTTGCAGCTCTTCCAGGTATTCCTTGTTGACGGCGTCAGAGCCGCCGCAGGGCGTCCGGGCGATGGCGCAGTCTTCCTCCGTCGTGCAGCTGTAATATTTGCTGTCCTGCAAATCAGGCGCGACGGCCTCCTCCGCCAGCGACAGGGCGGGGAGGAAAAGCAGGCCGCACAGGGCGGCGATGGATAAAAAAGCGCGCATGAGAAAATGCTATTGCATCTATAGCGGAAAGTACAGAGCCTTTAAAGCTTAGCTTCCTTCCGCGCGACCTGGTTGGGAACGACGATGCCGTGTTTCATTTTTTGTTCCACCACCTGCTTGAACAGGGGATCCTGGCTCAGGTCATTGGCATGCCGCCATTGGTATTGCGCCTCGTTCTTGCGGCCGACCTGCCAGTAGGCGTCGCCCAGGTGATCCAGCAGCGTTGAGTCTCCGGGGACCTGTTCAACAGCCAGTTCCAGCCATACGATCGACTCCTGATACCGCGCCATGCGGAAGAGGGTCCAGCCGTAGCTGTCGAGGATATAACCGTCGTTGGGGCGCAGGGCGGCGGCGTCCTTGGCGTATTCCAGCGCCTTGTCGAGATTGACGCCCTTGTCGGCCCAGCTATAGGCGATAAAATTCAGGATCATCGGGTTTTTGGGCTGGAAGGCGAGCGCCTGCAGGAGGTCCTTTTCCGCCAGGGACCAGCGGTTCAGCTGCGCCTTGGCGATGCCGCGCGCATAAATGATCGGCCAGTGGTCCGGCGTGAGGGGGGCGATGTCGGAAAGCGCCTGGTCGTAGGCGTCGATGGCGTTTTCAAACTGCTCATGACGGCGGTAAGTGTCGCCGAGGGACACCAGCGCCGCAATGCGTATCACATTGTCTTTCGCCATGTCGGTCAGCGTTTCGATGGACTTCTCTATCTCGCCGCTGGCTTCATAGACTTCGGTAATCCTGATGCGGGAGAGGTAGGAGATCGGCTCCCGTTTGTCGATTGAATTGTAGTAGCCGACGGCTTTGCCGTATTGGCCGTGCAGGGAGGCGATGTCGCCCAGCATCATTTTGACGTAGGCGGACTGCGGATCCAGCATCTGCACCATGCCGCCGTAAATCTGGGCGCTATCATAGGCGCGCTTGTCGTAGAGCAGGGTGGCGAGGTCCAGCAGCGCCAGCGCCGCCCCGTCCGCCGCGCGGGTGATATTCGGGGAGATGATGCGCTGCGGATCGCGGCCCGACAGGGCGCTGACAAAAGGGTTGAACGGATAGGTTTCGCCCAGGTCGCGGTAGATGTCCCGGCTGATTTCGGGCTGGCCGTAGCGTTCAAAGAAATTTCCGACGATGACGGCGGCATGGAGATCAAGGCCGTTCTCCATGGCGACTTTGTAATGCGCGGCAGCGGCGTTCATGTTGCCGGTCAATTCCTCCACCAGCCCGGCATGTATGCGGTAGGTCGGGTCATCCGCGGCGCTATTGTCGGCCAGGAGTTTCAGCGCCGCCGCTTTCTTGCCCAGGCCGGCCAGGGACCAGGCGGTCAGGAGCGGCTTGGTATATTGCCCGAAACCTTCCGCAGGCAGCTTGCCCAGATAACGGAGGGCGGCCGTAAAATCATTACGGCTGAGGGCGTCGCAACTGAGGAAAATCAGCGCCAGTTCGGAACTTTCCTGCGCGCCGGAAATTTGCTCTGCCAGTTCCTTGGCCTTGATAAGGTTGCCGGAACCCAGCGCGAGCAGGAATGTCCTTTGCGCCAGCATCTCGTTATTCTTGTCGTGATCCAGGACAGTGCTCATATAGCCCTGCGCCGCATCCCAGTCCTGCTGGCGCTGGGCAAAGCGCCCGGCCAGGTAGCCGCCGGCCATGCTGGTGCTGGCCGGAGGAGGGACGTTCACAAACGAAGCATTTTCAGCGGATTTGTCGGGCTGATTTTTAGCGCAGGAAACCGCCATCGTCACAACGATGGTTATCAGGGCCAAAGTGGAGAAAAATGTGTACCTACGCACTTGAAAATCCCTCAAAATGTTCCCGTAGCAACGGGGGCCTACTTACCAGATTCTCATATAATTATTAACAACACGTGAATCGTTGCCCGGTATCGTCACAATGTTTTAAGTAAATGTAATTTTATTGCGTCAGGAAAAATTTTTTGTTGTAAAACGCCGCTTTTTACCACATCGTTGTCTGTGAGTTTTCAAAATCGTTTTGTTCAAAAATGGAGATGACCTATGCCCGGCGGCCTTAAAAAACATGTCAGGAACCTGAGGGATAATTTCAGGGGCGCCATCGAGTACAAGGATCTTCTCGCCAAGTGGCCGGTGCTGAAGCAAAAGATGCCGCAAGGGGACGGGCACCCGGTTTTGATTATTCCCGGCTTTACGGCGAATGACGGCACGATCACGCCGCTGTGCGACGCCCTGAAGGAAAAAGGCTACAACGCCCACACCTGGGGCCGGGGGCGCAACCTCGGGCTGAATGACAAGACGGCCAAGCATCTCCGCGAGCGGCTGGAAAAACTTTATACGGAGAACGGCAACCAGAAAGTGACGCTGATCGGCCACAGCCTGGGCGGTTTTTACGCGCGGGAACTGGCGCGGGAATTCCCCGACATGGTGCGCGATGTGATCACCATCGGCACGCCGTTCGGCGTCGGGATCGACAAGAAGTCCGTGCTGCCGCCGGTGCGCGCCCTGATCGAAAAGCTGAACGGCGGCAAGGTTTCGCTGAAAGACCCGGATATGGCGCAGCGCCTGCTGACCCCGCCGCCGGTGCCGACGACATCGGTTTTTTCAAAAACCGACCTGGTCGCGGGCTGGAAAGTGTGCCTGAACCCGGCGGCGCCCGAGGCGGAAAACGTCGAGGTCAAGGCCAGCCATGTCGGACTGATCTACAGCGCGGACACCTTCGCCGTCGTCATGGACCGCCTGGCGCAGCCGGAAGGCAGCTGGAAGCCGTACAGCGCCGCCTCCCCCGAAATCCCGCCGCAAAACCCCTGCTGGAAGCAGGGCAACCCGCCAAAGCCGGATTTGTTTAAGAAGAAAGCGTAACGTCAGCCTTTAGCTGTTGGGCCTTCTTGTTTCTTCTTGCGATTTGCCAAGGCAATGGCAGCGCCACCGAGTGTTAAAAATCCAAAAACTTCGCCAGGACGTTCCACTGCTCCGTAAAGAACAAGGCCGGGTTCAGTCACAACTGTTTCAATGTTGTTGACAAATCCCTGATGGGTCAGCGGGTTTGTGGCAACATTGAATGACTGGCATAGACAGAAGCCAGCGAAGCCGGCAAGAAGAGTTTTTTTGAGGCTCATTTTTTATCTCCCTTAAATAAAATTATTTCAAACTTTAAAAATACATTATGGCCAATTTAGTCACTGCCCATTAAGGCGTCAATAAAAATATTTCGTTAAATAGACAATTTTATCTATAAATATCTAACACGTTGAAAACAAAAAAATATTTATCACATCCCCGAATAATTCGGACCGCCGCCGCCTTGCGGCACGACCCAGTTGATGTTCTGGGTCGGATCCTTGATGTCGCAGGTTTTGCAGTGGACGCAGTTCTGCGCGTTGATCTGCAGGCGCGGTTCGCCCTTGTCGTTCTGCACGATCTCGTAAACGCCGGCCGGGCAATAGCGCTGCGCCGGCTCGTCGTAGAGCGGCAGGTTGACCTGCACCGGCACGCTTGGGTCTTTCAGCTGCAAATGGCAGGGCTGGTCTTCTTCATGATTGGTGTTGGAGATGAAAACGGACGACAGCCGGTCGAAGGTCAGCACGCCGTCCGGTTTCGGGTAGTCGATCTTCGGCATCAGCGCCGCGCGTTTCAGGCTGGTATGGTCGGCATGGTTTTTAAATGTCCACGGCGCCTTGCCCTTGAACAGGTAGGTATCCAGCGCGGAATAAATCAGCCCCGGCAGCAAACCCCAATGGAAGCTGGGGCGGATGTTGCGGATGCCGTGCAGCTCTTCTTTCAGCCAACTGGCCTCGAATTTCTGCCGGTAGGTTGCACATTCCTTGGCTGACGGGTCGCCGGACTGGAACATTTCGACCAGCGCCTCGGCGGCGAGCATGCCGGATTTCATTGCGGTATGGTTGCCCTTGATCTTCGGCACATTGAGGAATCCCGCCGTATCGCCGGCCAGCACGCCGCCGGGGAAAGCCAGCTTCGGCAGCGATTGCAGCCCGCCTTCGGAAATGGCGCGCGCGCCGTAGCTGATGCGCCGGCCGCCGGCCAGGTATTTTTTCACCGCCGGATGCAGCTTGAAGCGCTGCATTTCCTGGAAGGGCGAGAGGTAGGGGTTCTCGTAATCAAGCCCGACGACATAGCCGATCGAGAGCAGGTTGTTTTCAAAATGGTACATCCACGACCCGCCGTAGGTTTTGCTGTCCATCGGCCAGCCGATGGTGTGGATGATGAGACCTTGTTGGTGCTTTTCGGCCGGAATCTCCCACAGCTCCTTGATGCCGAGGCCGTAGGTCTGCGGGTCGCAATCCTTGCGCAGGTTGAATTTGTCGAACAGCATCTTGGTCAGCGAGCCGCGGCAGCCTTCGGCGAAAACAGTCTGTTTGGCGTGCAGCTCGATGCCCTGCTGGTAGGCGGCGGTTTTCTCGCCCTGCTTGTTGACGCCCATGTCGCCGGTGGCGACGCCCTTGACTGCGCCATTGTCATGATAAAGGATTTCCGCGGCGGCGAAACCGGGATAGATTTCCACGCCGAGGCCCTCCGCCTGGCTCGCCAGCCACTTGGCGAAGACGCCGAGGCTGATGATGTAGTTGCCCTTGTTGTGCATCTGCGGCGGCGTCGGCAGCGGGATCGAGAATTTTTCGGTCAGGAAAACGAAATGGTCTTCGGTGGCGGGCACGGTCAGCGGCGCGCCCTTTTCCTTCCAGTCGGGAATCAGCTCGTGGAGGGCGCGCGGCTCGAACACCGCGCCGGACAAAAGATGCGCCCCGACCTCGGAGCCTTTTTCAATGACGCAGACCGACAGCTCCGGCTTCAGCTGCTTGAGGCGGATGGCGGTGGAAAGCCCGGCGGGGCCGGCGCCGACGATCACCACGTCATAGGACATCACTTCGCGCGTCATTTTTCCGACTTTCTTTCATTCCCGGGACGGTGTAGGAGTAAACGGTATTCGATAATTTAAGAGAAGTCTATGGAAGCAAGCTTGAACCCAGTGCAGCTCCTGCAATGGTACATGGATATAGGGGTGGATGAGGCGATCGGGGAGGAACTGATCGACAGAACCCGTATTGTGGAAAAACCCCCTGTCATCAGTGCCACCATTCTTCCCATAACGCAGGTTTCTCCCCCTCCCGCGCCAATCATCGGAACGATCGAGGCCTTGGGCGAGGCCAAGGTATTGGCGGCGGCGGCGAAAACGGTGGAAGAGCTGAAGGCCGCGCTGGAAGGTTTTCAGGGCTTGTCCCTGAAGCGCACCGCCACGCAGATAGTTTTTGCCGACGGCGCGCCCACGGCCAGGGTGATGCTGGTCGGCGAAGTGCCGGGCGCGGACGAGGACCGCATCGGCCGGCCTTTCGCCGGCGCCAGCGGGCAATTGCTGGACAAGATGCTGGCCGCCATCGGGCTCAGTCGCGAAAATAATGTTTACATTACTAATGTGATTAACTGGCGCCCGCCCGGCAACCGCACGCCGTCGGAGGCGGAATTGGCGCTCAGCCTGCCCTTCGTGCAGAGGCACATCGAGCTGGTCAATCCCGCCGTCCTCGTTTATGTGGGCGGCGTCGCGACCAAGGCGCTGCTCCAGAGCAGCCAGAGCGTCATGCGCCTGCGCGGCAAGTGGATGGATTATTCATCGGAAGGTTTGCAGCAGCCGATCCCGTCGCTGGCGATGTTTAATCCCACCTACCTGATAGGGTCTCCGGCGCAGAAAGGCCTGGCCTGGGCGGATCTGCTGATGCTGAAGGCGAAGCTGCAAGAGCTGGGCGTGCTGTAAAAAAATCAGGGCGAAAGCTTTGCTTTGAACTTCTTGATTTTTTCCGCTTCCTGTTCCGTGTAGGTCACCTGCTGCCAGAATCCCTCCGGCGGGGCGGTGGCATCCACATCCGGATCGGCGCCGTTCCGGACCAGCAGTTTTGCAATCGAGGCGTTCGGGTGGTCCACGCCCTTGAGGGCGGCGGCCGTGAAGATGGCGCGCAGGGATTCATTTTTAAGGCTCTGGTCGTCCCTGATGCGGTTGAACAAAATGCCCACAATGGTCACGTCCGGCGCCTGTTCATTGGCGCCGATGCTGGCGAGGGTGTCCGCGATGGCGTGTTTGTACGCCGGGGACGCCGTATCAATGCCCGGCAGTTCAAGCAATGCTTCGACTTGTTCCACATCCTGGAGGTAATTGGCGGCGCGATACAGCAGATGTTGATAGGTCGCCAGGCCGCGATCATGACGCACAAGCTCGGCCAATGCCTTTTTGTCCCCGGTTTCTTCGAGGGCCTCGATCATTTTCATGCGCAATTTAATTTTATCCGCCATGATATTTATCTTCCCGTCTGAACCTGTTTGTAAGGCTTGAAACCATGCTAACTCATCGCTATTATTATGTCAATACTCAAATACTATAATTGAGTGGGTTGGAGTGAGCCTATAGCTTAAATTTTCAGGGTTTTCGGCTTTAGGGCGGCGGTTTTTGCATGCTCTTGCGCCTCATAAGCCAACCGCGTTTCGCGGGCGGCGGGGAATTGCGTTTCCACCACTTTTTGCAGCAGCAGATCGTGGCCGGGGGTGTCTTTGGCGTAGAAAGACTGATGGCCGGAATGCAAAAAGCGCCGGGCGTAATCTTCCATGATCGCGGCCTGCTGCTCGACGCAGAAATCCGCGAAGTGGGATTTTGAATTCAACGTGTAATAATAGTCGTGGCACATCTCCAGCGCATCCGTCTTGGCCGTCTGCCGCTGCCAGACATGGGTCATTTCGTGGACGAAGGTGCCGAATTTGAAAATGTCCTGATCCAGGCTGTAGTCGGGCGAGGCGCAGGTGTTGCCGTAGAACTGGATGCTGCGCCGGTCGGGAACCCGCGACACCATGAGGAGGCTGGGCGGGTAGAAATACTTTTTGACGATGCCGGTATTCACCGCATCGCCGAACAGCCCGTGCACGAGATTGATCTCGCTTTCCGTCAGCGGCGCGGAGGAGAGCAGGGAAGTATGGACGGCGGTGTCTTTGACGACCGGGGATGGCGGGGGCTGAAGATTATTCCCGCCGCATCCCGCAGACAAGGCCAGCACCGTCCCGAGCACGGCGGTCTTGAAGAAGCGCGACAATTTCTTGCCCGCGTTCACGGTTTGGGGGATTTCAGGCTTGCGGCGGCGGTTTTCAGCTGCGTCTGTTTTTCCGCCGCCAGCCGCGTCTTGCGCGCTTCGGGGAACCGGTCTTCCACCACCTTTTTCAGCAGGGCGTCGTTTTCCGGGATATTTTTTATATACAGCGATGTGTGGTTATCATGCAGGAAACGCATCGCGTAATCCTCGATGATGGCGCCCTGTTGTTCGATGCAGAAATCGCTGAAACGGGAGTTGGCGTCCAGCGTGTAGTCGTAGTCGTGGCAGCTCATAAACAACAGCTCCACCCCGGGGATTTTCTGTCTTTGCCAGATATGGGTCATTTCATGGATAAACGTGCCGTAGATAGTTGCCCTTGGGTCGCTACAGTCAGGCAAGCCGTTTCGCTCGTAGAAAATGATATTTTTTTTATCATTTACGGAGGCGGGGGTTTCCGTGGTGCTGTGGGGGTGGTAATGGCTGAAGGGGTAAGGGTAAGCGTTTTTCCGGACAATCGAGGTGTTCACTTCATCGCCAAAAATACTTTTCACCAGGGCAATTTCATTTTTCGTGAGCGGCTCGACGGCGACGGGGCCGTCTGCAGCAGGGGCATTATCCCCGGATAAGCCCACGGCCAGCGCCGCCGCGAGCGCAACCTTTTTGAAGGCGGATGACAGCTTTTGCCTGAAATTTTTTTCCGACGACATTTATTCTTTCCTAAAAAATTATGTATATCAAGACCTTAGGGCGGCGTCAAGGGGTGACCTTATGTCAAAGATTTGCAAATCCAGCTGTTTTACTTTAAGAATACAGCTCAAATAACATTAAAGGCAGTTGTGCATTGAGTTTCAAGCGCCGACAAAGACAGATTTTTTTGATAATGGTCATGCTGTTTGCCCTTTCTTCTGCGGTGACGGCGGTTGCCGCGCCAGCTTCATCAACAGTCAAAAAACCTGCGGCGCACAAGGCTGCGCCCAAAGCCCAGAAATCTAAAGCGGTTCGTAAACCTCCCGTCAAAAAAGTCGAAGCGCCGAAGCCGGAGGTGCTGTCGCCTTTTTCCCTGGACGGGCAGGTTTTCAAGCGCAGCAGGGGCGGCGACCGGCTGACGGATGACGATGCGGCGCGCTATGCGCATGTTTTCGCTTTTCAGGACGTCGGCAATTTCAGGAAGGCCAATGAGGAAATCAAGAAACTGAAAGACCACCGCCTGATGGGGCATGTACTGTTCCAGCGCTTCACCGGCCGGGATTATAAGGCGACCTACAAGGAGCTTGCCGACTGGATGAAGCTTTACAGCGACCATCCCGGGGCGCAGAAAATTTACGCCCTGGCCCAAAACCGCCACTCTCAAAAAGGCGCGCCGTCTTTGACCGGGCCGCGCATCAGCAAAGGCGTGACGGGATACCATGATTACGATACCGGCCAGCTGGCCCAGCCTTATATGGCGGATCAGGAATACAGTCTGCGGGAACGCGACATCATGGCGGACATCAGCCGGAACCTGTCGGAAAACCCGAGCAGGGCCTTGAACCGCCTTGAGGGGGCGGGGAGCGTTTTCAACCCGACAAAATACGATGCCCTGCGCGCGCAGATCGCCGAGTCATATTTTTATAACGGCAATGTGGGGCAGGCCTATAAACTGGCGACGGCCAGCTCCAGCCGTTCCGGGAAGGACATCCCCCTGGCTGGATGGATTGCCGGCCTGTCCGCCTGGAAGCTGGGCAAATACAGCGAAGCCGCGGAACATTTCGAGCGCGTGGCCGATTCTCCGCGGGCCTCCGCCTGGATGGCGGCGGGGGGCGCGCATTGGGCGGCCCGCTCTTACCTCAGGAACCATCAGCCGCAGAAAGTCAGCCTGTGGCTGCGGAAAGCGGCGGAACATCCGCGCAGCTTCTACGGCATCATCTCCGCAAAGGCGCTCGGCATGGAGCAGTCGCGCTTCACCTGGGAAATACCGGAGCTGGGAAGCGGGCTGGTGGAAATCCTGGCGGAAATTCCGTCGGGCCGCCGCGCCCTGGCGCTGATGGATGCACGGCGCCCCATATTGGCGGAACAGGAGCTGCGCCAGATCAACCCCGGCGACGACGGAACGCTGCAGGAGGCGATGATGGCGCTCGCCCATGAGTCGGGAGCGCCGGCGTTTGAAATGCGCCTGGGCAGCGGGCTGAAGAACAGGAGCGGCGGTTTGTATGATGCCGCGCTTTACCCGGACGCGCCCTGGCAGCCCGAGGGCGGCTATCATGTGGACAAGGCGCTGGTCCATGCCTTCATTCGCCAGGAATCGAAATTTGACGCCGTCGCCAGCAACAAAAGTTCGGGCGCGATGGGGATCATGCAGCTGATGCCCTCCACCGCCATGCTGATGGCGCGTAAATACAACATCAAGGTCGATAAGGACCGGTTGCAGGAACCGGCGGTCAATATCCGCCTGGGCCAGAAATACCTGGCGGATATGTTGCAGGAAGGCAGCGTGCAGAACAACCTGTTCAAGCTGGCCGTGGCGTATAACGCCGGCCCCGGCAAGCTCTCCCGCTGGGAAAGGGAGGTCCATTACGGCAATGATCCGCTGCTGTTCATCGAGTCCATCCCCGTCTCGGAAACGCGCATTTTCGTCGAGCGGGTGCTGACCAACTACTGGATCTACCGCATCAAATACGGCCAGAACACCGATTCGCTGGAAAACGTCGCCGCCGGGGAATGGCCGCTCTACGCCAAGTAACGTAGGGCTACCTTTTTGCGCGGAATTTTGTATAATCGCCGGACTGTTCAGACACTATACGAGGGCATGGAAGATGACCACCGCGAGCCAAGCACGCAAGACGTTTCTGGATTATTTCAAGAAGAACGGGCACGAGGTTGTCCGCTCCGGTTCGCTGGTGCCGGCGAACGACCCGACGCTGATGTTCACCAGCGCGGGCATGGTGCAGTTCAAGAACCTTTTCACCGGGCAGGAAACGCGGTCCTACAAACGCGCGGCGACGGCGCAGAAATGCCTGCGCGCCGGCGGCAAGCACAACGACCTCGACAATGTCGGCTTTACGGCGCGGCACCATACATTCTTCGAGATGCTCGGCAATTTCTCTTTCGGCGATTATTTTAAGGCGGATGCGATCCCCTTTGCGTGGAATTTGCTGACCAAGGATTTCGGCCTTTCCAAGGACCGCCTGCTGGTCACGATCTATCACGATGATGACGAGGCGGCCTCCATCTGGAAAAAAGTGACGGGCTTCCCCGACAGCAAGATCATCCGCATCGCCACCTCCGACAATTTCTGGTCGGCGGGCGACACCGGCCCCTGCGGCCCGTGCTCGGAAATCTTTTTTGACCACGGCGACAAGATTCCGGGCGGCCCGCCGGGCAGCGCGGATGCCGACGGCGACCGCTTCACCGAGATCTGGAACAACGTCTTCATGCAGTACGACCAGTTGGGCCCCGGCAACCGCGTCAACCTGCCCAAGCCGTCGATCGACACCGGCATGGGACTGGAGCGCCTGTCGGCGATTCTGCAGGGCAAGCATGACAACTATGACATCGATATCATCCGCGCGCTGATCGAGGCCTCGGCGCACCTGACCTCCCGCGACCCCGACGGCCCATTCAAGACCTCGCACCGCGTGATTGCCGACCACCTGCGTGCGTCGTGCTTCATGGTCGCCGACGGGATTTTGCCCTCCAACGAAGGGCGCGGCTACGTGCTGCGCCGCATCATGCGCCGCGGCATGCGCCATGCGCACCTGCTGGGCGCGGTGGAGCCGCTGATGTACCGCCTGGTGCCGATGCTGATCGCGCAGATGGGCGACACTTACCCCGAATTGAAGGAAGCCGAAGCGCTCATTACTGAAACGCTGAAGCTTGAAGAACTCCGCTTCAAGAAAACGCTGGACAACGGCCTGGGGTTGCTCAGCGCCGAAACGGCGAAGCTGGGTTCCGGGCAGAAACTTTCCGGCGAGGTGGCTTTCAAGCTCTACGACACCTATGGCTTCCCCCTCGACCTGACGCAGGACGTGCTGAAGCGCGAACAGAAGCGCGAAGTCGATGTCGCGGGGTTTGAAGCGGCGATGGAAAAGCAGCGCGAAACGGCGCGCAAATCCTGGGTCGGCTCCGGCGAAGCGGCGACGGAAAAAGTCTGGTTCGAGATCAAGGACAAGCACGGTTCGACCGAGTTTCTCGGTTACGACCTGGAGCATGCGGAAGCGAAAATCACCGCGCTGGTGAATGCCAAAGGCGAGATCGTGCCGTCCGTCAATGCCGGCGAAGATGTTTCCGTTGTCGTCAACCAGACCCCGTTTTATGCGGAATCCGGCGGGCAGGTGGGGGATACCGGCACGATCAAGACGGCCACGGCCGTGATC
Organism: Alphaproteobacteria bacterium; assembly: GCA_021413445.1. Classification (GTDB taxonomy): domain Bacteria; phylum Pseudomonadota; class Alphaproteobacteria; order Micavibrionales; family UBA2020; genus PALSA-926. Next base: position 47,482 of record JAIOQI010000051.1, read on the forward strand.
GACGTGAAAGATACCCAGAAAAAGCTGGGCGGCGTTTTCGTCCATGTCGGCAAGGTCGTCAAAGGCAAGGTTGCCGCCGGCGATGTGGCGGAGCTGCAGATCGACGTGACCTGCCGCGATGCCATCCGCGCCAACCACTCGGCGACGCACCTGCTGCATGCCGCCTTGCACCGGCACCTAGGCAAGCATGTCGTGCAGAAAGGCTCGCGCGTCGACGACAAGAGCTTCCGTTTCGACATCAGCCAGGGGGCCGCGCTGACCGACGAACAAATCGCCGTGCTCGAGCAGGAAGTCAACGAGCGCATCCGCATGAACACTGAGGCCACGACGCGCCTGCTGCCGATTGACGAAGCGAAAGCCCTCGGCGCGATGGCGATGTTCGGCGAGAAATACGACGAGGAAGTGCGCGTGCTCACCATGGGCGGCGCTGACGACAGCGGCAAGCCTTTCTCCATCGAGCTTTGCGGCGGCACCCACGTGCGGCGCACCGGCGACATCGGCCTGTTCAAGATCGTCGGCGAAAGCGCGCTGGCAGCCGGCATCCGCCGCGTCGAGGCCGTGACCGGCATGGGCGCCCTGAAATATTTGAACGAACAGGAGCATCTCCTGCAATCCATCGCCGCTTTGATGAAGACCTCTCCGTCGGAGGCGCCCACGCGCGTCGAAGCGCTGATGAACGACAAGAAAAAACTGGAAAAGGAAATCTCCGACCTGCGCCGCAAGCTGGCCCTTAACGCCGGTTCGGGAACATCTTCAGTTACTGGTGGTGAAATGCCGATGTATAAAACAATAAAACTCAAGAACGCTAAATTTAAAGGTTTGAGGACGGTCAAATTTATCTCTCGTCCTCTTAAGGATATTCTACCGAACGAATTAAAACCTCTTGCCGATGAGATGAAAGCAAAGCTTGGCTCTGGTATTGTGGTGTTGGTGTCAGAGGATGCTTCTGGTAAGGCTTCGTTGGTTGTTGCGGTTACTCCTGATCTGACTGACGAAGTTAATGCTGTTGACTTGGTGAAAATAGGGGTAGAAAAGCTCGGTGGCAAAGGCGGTGGTGGCCGCCCTGACATGGCGCAAGGCGGAGGGCCAGATGGGAACAAGGCCGATCAGGCCATCCTTGCGATTGAAACATCTGTAGGGCTTTAAGTTGAAATCGTCATCCCCGCGAAAGCGGGGACCTAGTTGGTGTTTTGCTTTAGTAGCGGTGTAGTTCATATATAAAAGACCCAACTGGGCCCCTGCTTCCGCAGGGGTGACTATTACTTTTTATTGCAGCCCTTGCTTTATATTTTAAAAGGACGTATAAGAACACCCTCAAAGATTCTCACGCCCAAAATAAAGGAAAAATCCATGGCCAAAGAACGCACCTTCTCCATCCTGAAACCGGACGCTACGCGCCGCAACCTGACCGGCAAGATCAACGCCAAGTTTGAGGAAAAGGGCCTGCGCATCGTCGCGCAAAAGCGCCTGCAGATGACCAAGGCCATGGCGGAAGGTTTCTACGCGGTCCACAAAGAGCGTCCCTTCTACAACGACCTGGTCAAGTTCATGATTTCCGGCCCGGTGGTCGTGCAGGTGCTGGAGGGCGATGATGCCGTCGCGCTGAACCGCAAGATCATGGGCGCCACTAACCCCGCCAATGCCGATGCCGGCACCATCCGCAAGGAGTTCGCCGAATCAATCGAAGCGAATTCCGTCCACGGCTCCGACAGCGCGGAGAACGCGAAAACCGAGATCGCTTTCTTCTTCAGTGAAATCGAGATCGTTGTCTAACTAACTAGGACTTGATCCACTCATCGATGGTTTTGCGGGTCTCTGCATAGACCGGGCGCAGTTGCCCGAGGGTCTGGGCAAGGGCTTCGCCTGAAGGGCCGGATTTTGCCTGGCGGTCAAGCTGCGCCCCCACTTCGCTCAAGGCCAGCAGGCCGAAGTTGGCGGTCATGCCCTTGATGTCATGCCCCCGACCGGCGGCGGCTTTGAGGTCGTTGTCGGCCACGGCTTTTTCGGCGGCGGCGATGAGTTCTTCCGTCTTGTCGTAGAAGCCCTTCATCATGTCGTCCAGTTGCGCCTTGTTCATGCTGCTTTTCAGCGTGCTGAGGGTTTCCGGATCGAACAGGGCGGTGGTGGGCTTGAAGGCCGGCGCTTCAGCAGCGCTCTTGGGCGCGGGCGCTGCCGCCACTGGTGCCCCTAATCCGCTGAAAGGCCCTTCCTTCTTCGCCACCTGCAGGAGCAGGGCGCGCAGCTGTTCAAGGTTGACCGGCTTGCTGCAGGAAGCGTTCATGCCCGCCTTGAAGCAGATGTTCAGGTCATCCGGCGAGGTGTTGGAGGTCATGGCGACGATGGGAATGGCGGCCTTCTCCTTGTCCGGCAGGGCGCGGATCATGCGCGTGGCTTCAGGACCGTCGATGTCCGGCATTTCCATGTCCATCAGGACGACGTCAAAGGTCATCTTGGCGATTTCCTCCAGCGCCGCCCGCGCGCCGCCGACGGTGATGATGGTATGCTTGTCTTTTTCAAGCAGCCCGGCGACCACTTTCTGGTTGATGAGGTTGTCATCGACGACGAGGATCTTGATCGGGATGGCCTCGATATGCGCCGCGGCGGTGTCTTCTTCAACCGCCGCCCCTTCTTCGAAGGCCAGGGTGAAGAAAAAGGTCGTGCCGGCGCCGAGCGCGCTGGTCATCTCGACCATGCCGCCCATGGCGGCGGTCAGTTGCTGCGAGATGGACAGCCCGAGGCCGGTGCCGCCGAAACGCCGCGCAATGCTGGCATGCCCCTGGGCGTAGGGGACGAAGACGGTCTTTTGCACTTCAGGCGACATGCCGATGCCGGTATCCTTGACGCCGAAATAAATTTTATGCCTGCCGTTTTCATCGCGGCCGACCGGCTTGACGATCAGCGTGACGCTGCCCTTGTCCGTGAACTTGATGGAGTTGCCGATCAGGTTCAGCAATATCTGGCGGATGCGGGTCGGGTCGCCCTTCAGCAGCCGCGGCGTTTGCGGATCGACGTCGGTCTTCAAGGCGATCTTCTTTTCATCGGCGCGGCTGGACATCAGGGGGATCACGCCTTCGATCAGGCGCATCAGGTCGAAGTTGATGGTTTCAATGTCCATTTTCTTGACGCCGACCTTGGAGAAATCAAGGATATCGTTGATGAGCGCCAGCAGCGCGTTGCAGGAGTACTGCAGGGTGTCCACATATTCTTTTTGCTTCTCGTTGAGCGGCGTGTCCGTCAGCAGGCGTATCATCCCCATGATCCCGGTCATGGGGGTGCGGATCTCGTGGCTGACGATGGCCAGGAAATCGGTCCGCGCCCTGGTGGCGTCATCGGCGATTTTTTTGGCTTCGTTGAGGGCCTCGACGTGGCTGGCCTCGCAGCTTTTCAGGTTCGCAATCAGTTCTTTTTCGTGCTTGGTCACGATCTGGAGCTCGGCCTGGTCGTTCTGCTCCTTTCTTTTGAGGAATTCGATTTCCTGCTTCTGGCGCAGCAGGGCTTCCGTCTCGCCCTGTTGCTGCGGCTTGCCGCTGGTGGCGGTGAAGCGCAGGGCCGCGAATGACAGCAGCAGGAGATGCAGGGCAAAGCTCAGCCAGTAAAGGTTGATGTTAAGCGCCGAGATCTCCATCGAGCCGGTCAGGCTGGACTCCGTCAGGATGGAGCCGCTGAAAAGCACCAGCCAGGCCAGGGCGTACATGAGCGCCGGCGGCGCCGGTTGTTTCAGCGCGGCCGGGATGCAGATGATGAAAATGAATGCCGGAAGCGCCAGGGGCAGGAAATGCAAAAACAGGGGGCTGGTCATTCCCGCGACGGACTCCGGCCCGAAGCCGAGCGCGGCGATGAAGGCAATCGCGGTCACGGCGAGCATAATCAGGCGGGGGAGGGCGGTTTGCGGGCCGCGGGCGGAAAAGAAAAACTGTTTTGTCAGCAGCAGGGCGGCCAGGGCGGCGACGGCATGCAGGACGTCGAGATAAACGATGCCGGTGTTGTTTCCCTGCGATACGATTTCGTCAGTGCCCTTGAAAATCAGGAATTGCGCCGCCGTGTAGGCGATCAGGAATGCAGGGACAGGGTAGTCGTAGCGCCATAAAAACAGCAGCGATATGCCGATCAGCAGCCCGACGGCGGCCAGCAGGGCATTGTTTTTGAAAACGATGCCCTCACTGATCGCCTGGTACAGGGGCTGGTCTTCAAGCTGCGGCGCCAGCACCAGCGGCACGCCCGGCGTCGGCTTGATATAGAGGGCAAAGGTTTTCTCCTGTTGCGGTTCCAGCGTCA